>CAIYZI010000540.1 GCA_903930665.1 uncultured beta proteobacterium | reverse complement strand
TCTCCCCAGCCCAATATGGCAGTAGGCACTCCCATGAAATTGAGGCATTCGGCAAGATTCGTAAATAGAGAATAGCCAGCAGGGGAGGACTCTGCAGAAGGCACGTGGATCAGAATACGCTCGCCACAGTGTTGATATTGATTCAAAAAGGCCGCACAAACCGATTGTCGAAGTTGATAGCCTTGTCTTACTGTAGCGTCGGGTGAGTTTTGGCAAAGCGCATCTGATTCAAAATAACTCTTTTCTTGCAGGGCCTGCTCGGCACTGTTCAGAATGCTTGAGCGTTGCAATTGGGTTTGGCGGTGTAACTGAAAGTGAAATGCCCATTTTTCATAAGAGAGAGTGACTTTCTTCTTCTTACGTTTGAGGGCGGCTATCAATTTACTCATTTGGTGCGATCTTATGAAAAATGAGGCTATTGGCTGAGATGGTCATAGCCAGAACCTTTGGTTTTATTATAGGCAGATGACGATCATCACTCAGATCCAAGGCGGCCTTGGCAATCAACTCTTTCAATACGCTGTAGGAAGGGCTCTGGCTCATGCTAGCGGCGAGAATCTGATTTTGGATGACCGTTGGTATGGGCCCCAAGAAGAGGGTGTGACACCTCGATCACTGCTCCTTGGAAAACTACGCATTCGGGGGCTGATCCAGACTTACCCCCGTGTGCTTGCCGCCCCGAAACGGCTTAGGCGCATATTGCAAAAATGCTTGCCGCTCAATCCCTATGTACTCAAAGAGCGCCGGGGCTATATTTTCCAGCAGGGCTTAGATCGTATTCGTAACTATGCCAAACAAGATTTGTATCTGATGGGCTATTGGCAATCATTTCGATATTTTGAGTCTATTCGAGAGGCATTGTTAGTAGAAATCACCCCTCAGCAGCCATTAGATTCACATTACCAGCGCTATCGAGAGTTGATTGCTAGCACCTCAAATGCCACGATGGTTCACATTCGTCGGGGTGATTATGTGCATTTGCCAGCTGCTGCTCAAGTACATGGGGCACTCGATTTGTCTTATTACCGCAAAGCAATGGCGCTATTGCTTCAAGAAAAGTCAGACGCACATTTTTTTGTATTCTCGGATGATATTGCGTGGGCGAAAGCCAATTTGCCCATGCCCGAGCGGCTTACCTTTATAGAAAATTTGCCTGATGAAGAGGCGGTCGTGCAAGAGCTGGAACTAATGCGCTCCTGTGAACATCACATTATTGCTAATAGCTCACTGAGTTGGTGGGGTGCTTGGCTGGGTGATCGAGCGGGGCAATTGGTATTTTGTCCACCGCGCTGGATTGCGGACAGCAGTTTGCCGCTCGGTGACTTATTGCCAGCCCAATGGCGGCGCCTGTCTGGGGAGTGAAGCCGTTTTAAAGATGACCGCGTAGGCTTGTCACTAAGGCAACCAGCAATCGCTCTAGGCGAGTGAAGATGGTCCAGATTCGATTGCCGCGTTTCTGAAAGCGGGCATAAATTTGATAGTTGGCTTTCACTGAAACCCCTTTAATACGTTTATTCAGTTGCCATAAAAAGGTGGGGCCCGTTCGCAATCTGTCAGTCCAGGCCAATGGGCGCGGGCGCATGTGGGGGGAAATTCCCAATCCCAGTAAATACCGTTCTTGGCCATGAATGTTGGCTGCTTGGGTTTGTGCTAATTTTTCTTGGCTAATTTGACCGTCATGAACACGGTAGGTCAGTAAGTTCTGCTTGAGGTTGGCAAAGCGGTAGCCAGCTAAGCTGAGGGTTTGCCAGAGCGCGTAGTCTTCTGCTACATCCACACTGGATTGATAAGGGTGAGATTTGAAAACCGCTGCATTGCCCATCACCGAGGGATTGCATATTGGGCATGCCACTACCATCATGGCACGGATATCTGCATCACGATGCACTTGTTTGGATTTTTTGCGCCTGCCAGTAGCTTGGTACAGCGTAAAGTGGTCGGTGCCGCACACATCAGTCGAACTACCCTCAAGGAGCGCTACTTGCTCTGCAAGTCGTGCGGGCGATGCGATGTCATCGGCAT
This sequence comes from uncultured beta proteobacterium, assembly GCA_903930665.1. Classification (GTDB taxonomy): domain Bacteria; phylum Pseudomonadota; class Gammaproteobacteria; order Burkholderiales; family Burkholderiaceae; genus Polynucleobacter. The sequence goes on along the minus strand of CAIYZI010000540.1, from coordinate 2,315 downwards.
CCAAAAAGGCAATGTATTTTCCGGTAGCTGCATTAACCAGTGCATTGCGCGTTACCACCAATCCTTGGTTTTGTTCATGGCGCAGAATGCGTATGCGTGAATCGGTAAAGGCAGTAGCAATGGCATACGTCTGATCGGTAGAGCCGTCATCGAGTATGAGAAGCTCAAAATGGGGGTAGGTTTGCGCCAAAACGCTCTTGATAGACTCCCCAATAAACTGCGCCGCATTAAAAGCAGGCATTAAAACGCTTACTACGGGTTGGGATTGAGGGGTTGAAGTCAAAATGGGCAGATTTACTCAGAAATAATGACTAAATTATAGGTAGGTCTCGTAAGGGAAAGCGCCAAGCTAGCAGGCAAGCCATAAAGAGCACAATAGCAGGGAAGTCCTTGAAAAGGCTTAAAATTCATCACCATTATTAATCTTTTTAAAAGCCCTCCTTTGAATAGCCTCATTCATCCTGTCATTCTGTGCGGCGGCTCCGGTACTCGACTTTGGCCTTTATCCCGCTCAGGCTTTCCAAAGCAGTTTTTGGTCCTCTCAGGTGACGGTTCAAATCAAAGCTTATTTCAGCAAGCAATTAGCCGAATTACATCGGTAGCCGATAACCATATTGGCTTGGGCAAAACACTGATTGTCACTAACGAAGAGCACCGCTTTTTAGCATTAGATCAATTACGTGAATTAAAAGACGTTCAAGCAACCCTATTGTTAGAGCCCACTGGCAAAAATACGGCTCCTGCGCTCACCTTGGCAGCGCTCTATGCGCAAGATAGTAGCGAGAATCAAGAAGATCCCATTTTGGTAGTTACCCCAGCAGATCAAACCATTACCAATCCTGCTGCTTTTACCAAGGCTTTACAAAGCGCTATTGCGATTGTCAAAGAAGGCGCGATTGCCATTTTAGGTATCACTCCCACATCCCCTCAAACGGGGTATGGCTACATCAAGGTAAAAGGTGATGCGATAAATAATGCTTATACCGTTGAGCGCTTTGTCGAAAAACCCAATGAAGCAACTGCCAAGCAATACCTAGAAGAAGGTGGCTACTTTTGGAATGGTGGCATGTTTGTCCTTAAAGCCAGCGTTTGGCTTGACGCCCTAAAAGAATTCCGCCCTGATATTTTTGGCGCTACCGAAACGGCTTGGGTTGCCAGAACTACAGATCAATCAGATCAAGCCACTTTTGTACGTCCTGATAAAGAAATCTTCAGCACCATCCCCAGTGAGTCGATTGACTATGCCGTGATCGAAAAGTGTCCAGGCTCAAAGTACCCCATCAAGATGGTTGAGCTCGATGCCGGTTGGAATGACTTAGGGGCTTGGGATGCGGTATGGCAAGTAGGTAAACAAGATGAACAAGGTAATGTCACTACTGGCGATACCCTTATTACTAATTCTAAGAACTCATTAGTTCATGCCAGCACCCGCTTAGTGAGCGCAGTAGGCGTAGAAAACCTCATCATTGTCGAGACCGCGGATGCAGTTCTAGTGGCTGATCGTAAAAACAGTCAAGATGTGAAACACATCGTCAACCAACTAGAGTCTCAAAAACGCGAAGAGAAAAACCTTCATCGCAAAGTCTCCCGTCCCTGGGGTTGGTATGACAGCGTAGATGAAGGTGAGCGTTTTAAGGTCAAGCGTATCCAAGTTAAACCAGGAGCTAGCCTCTCTTTGCAAATGCACCACCACAGAGCAGAACATTGGATTGTGGTCAAAGGAACTGCTGAAATTACCAATGGCGATCAAGTGATCCTACTCACTGAAAACCAAAGTACCTATATCCCCCAAGGGCAAACCCATCGCTTAGCTAACCCAGGAAAAACCCCTTTAGAGATTATCGAAGTGCAATCTGGTAGCTACCTGGGTGAAGACGATATCGTGCGGTTTGAAGATACGTATGGACGAAGCTAAAGTAATCTATGACTAAAAGTACGGCACTTATTTGTGGAATCAGCGGCCAAGATGGCAGCTACTTGGCACAATTGCTCTTAAAAAAAGGTTATGAAGTATTTGGTACATCAAGGGATGCCCAGGGATCCTCTTTTGCCAATTTAAAGAAATTGGGTATTGGCGATCAGGTGCAGTGTATTTCAATGGCACCCGAAGATTTTCGTAGTGTCTTGGTGGCCCTACGAAAAAGTAATCCCGATGAAATCTATTACTTAGCCGGCCAATCCTCGGTAGGCTTATCGTTTGAGCAACCAGCAGAAACCATGCAAAGCATTAGCTTGGGAACGCTCAACATACTCGAGGGATTGCGCATGATGGATAAACCAATCCGTCTATATCAAGCCGGCTCGAGCGAATGTTT
>CAIYZI010000539.1 GCA_903930665.1 uncultured beta proteobacterium | reverse complement strand
TGAGATTCTGTGCTGTTTTTTATTATCAAAACTTCCAGCCTCTCATGCTACGTTTTATTGAACGTTCTTTCAAGTGATTATGACAAGTGGTGGGCTTTTTAGGCCTTTTCAGAATTATTGAAAGATTTTGCTGATGAGGGCAGATATCTCATTCATGAAGTTATGTGGGTAGTTTTTTGAGTTGCCATGCATAAGCCGGCCAACTTGAACGAATGATTTGCAGCTAAAAAGTTAGCCGCTCAAATCAGCTGGAGGCTGATCTTTCAGGTTTAAAACTAAAAACCCTAGAGAACTGATTCATCTAGGGTTTTTAAGGAGCTTTTATTCTGGGTGAAAATTATTGCTTGCCATAAAGCTAATGGTGCGTTCAAAGCCTAAGATACGGATGTAGCGCCACGCGATATCGCGGTACTTGCTATCTAGATAGCTAATAGCAACTTCAGGATCTGTCTTTTTGGACAAATCGATTTGTTGAATAGTACGGGCCCAACGTTTGAGTCTTGTTGACATATTTGTCACCTCCATGTCTTTACAACGCTACCGAAAGGGTATGAGATGACAGGAATTACAAAAAAATACGAAGAATTTGACTAATTTGCTTAAATATTAGGCAAATTAGTCAAATTTTTACCTATTCTTGTTGTGCAATGCGCTCTTTTACCAAGGCTTTGGCTCTTGCCTTGATGGGTTTTAGGTAAATCAAGAGGCAAATGAAGGCTAAAGTTGCCAAAATGGTCTCTAAAAGGGCTAGCCAAAAATTAGCCCCGGTTTCAGTAATTCGAACTAAGCCCTCGGTGATATAGAGAAGAATGAGCATTGAAGCCCATTGCATCGTGTAGACCTTGCCTTTCCATAAGCCAGGAATGGCAAATAACAGGGGAACACCTTTAAGGATGAGCCAAGAACCACCTGGTCGTAGCGGGGAGATAAACCATTCCCAGCTAACGCAGAGGATAAACAGGTCTACAAAAGCGGCGGTTGCCAGCAGTTGATAGGGGTTTTTGTTGAGAAATTGTTTTGACATGGGCAAATTAGCGCTTTAAGAGTTTGAGGGCGGTTTCAGCTAAACGCTTGCCCTGGGCCTTGGCAAGACGTTGCTCTTCAGCGCTAATAGGGGCGCATCCATCCGCATGGGATAAATGGGTGACACCGTAAGGGCTACCGCCTGTACTAGAACTCATGAGGTCGGGTTCGCTGTAAGGTAGTCCCAAGATCATCATGCCGTGATGCAGAAGTGGAATCATCATGGTGAGCAGAGTGCTTTCTTGGCCACCATGCATGCTGCCAGTGCTGGTAAATACGCAGGCTGGCTTACCAATTAAAGCCCCGCCAAGCCACTGGGATGAGCTACCGTCCCAAAAGTATTTCATGGGGGCGGCCATATTGCCAAATCGGGTAGGGGAACCTAAAGCCAAGCCTATGCATTCCTGTAGGTCTGAATACTCTGCATAAGGGGCGCCTTCAGTTGGCACGGTAGGTTCTGTAGCTTCGCAGACTGCGGAGATGGTGGGAACGCTGCGTAGTCTTGCATTTACCCCAGGAACACTCTCAATACCTTCGGCTATGAGGCGGGCAAGATCCCTCGTAGAGCCGTGGCGGGAGTAGTACAAAACTAAAATATCGTGTTGGCTCATATTGATCTCTTATGATACGGCGATGCGCCTTTTTCGTAACCCTCAATTATGGCTTGCTCTCGCGAAAGAGATCAGGGAGCGCAATCGCGGTCAAAATTTACAGCAAATTGCCGCCAGCCTGGCCTTTACAACCACTCTGGCTTTGGTTCCCATGATTACTGTTGCCACAATTTTATTGAGCCACTTGCCTAGCGTGATTCATGTCAAACAGGCCTTTCAAAATTGGCTCTTAGATACGTATATTCCTGGTGGTTTAAATCAACAGATCTTTTTATATCTCAATCAATTTTCATCAAAGGCCAGAGGGCTGACTTATCTTGGATTATTGGGTCTTGTGATCACCACCATCACTACTTTGGCGGTGATTGAAGGGGCTTTTAATCAAATATTTAAAGTGACTAAACGGCGACCGATTCTTAAAAAGGTGATGATTTATTCTGCAGCCACAGTTTTGGGTCCTATATTGCTGGGTTTTGGCACCTATTTGAGCGGACTTCTTTTGGGGGTAGCTGAAGGCTGGATGCCAGCTTTAAATGAGGGCTTGCGCTGGATCATTATTGTTGTCCCAGTTTTAGTCGCTGTAGCCGTTTTTACCGTGGCCTATAAGATCTTGCCCTATACGCAAATTGCATGGTCAGACGCTTTATCGGGCGCCTTCTTAGCGGCAATTTCTTTTGAGCTAATGAAATTTGGTTTTGGTTTATTTCTGAGTAAAGCCGGGTTCTATAAAACGGTCTATGGGGCGTTTGCAATTTTCCCCTTAGGGCTCTTATGGATCTACCTAACTTGGTGGATTACCTTAGCTGGGGCAGTCTTCGTAGCGAATTTACCGAGCCTTCGTAGTGGATTGATTAGGGTTATTCGCTACTGAAACAGGGTAATACGGGTCTTGATTCTATTCAGGCTTAAGAATATATTGAACCATAAACATACTAATTTGCTGGAGACCAAATGAAAGTTCGTGACATATTGCGTGTAAAAGGCAGTACCTTATTTACCGTTGCGCCAGATACAGCATTGCAAACCGCTGTCTTAGTGATGAGTGAGCATGACATTGGATCTCTGGTGGTCATGGATTATGAGAATTTGGTTGGTATCCTGACCTTTCGTGAAGTGATTCAGGCTTTGTCTAAACACCATGGCAAGTTGGATGGTTTGCGGGTGAACTCGGTGATGAACGCTAAGCCATTAACTTGTAATATGGAGACCGAAATTGACGAGGTACGCCGCATGATGCTGGTTGACCATGCGCGTTACCTTCCGGTAATCGATCAAAAAATGCTCATGGGTGTGATTTCTTTCTATGACGTTGCTAAATCTGTCGTAGAAGCTCAGGATTTTGAGAATACGATGCTCAAAGCCTATATCCGCGACTGGCCTGAAGATACTCCAAAGGTTGTAATCTAACTTTTTGCTATTGTCTGATAAATCCTGACAGATGACATAATGTCGATATGTCAGGAAATACATTAGGCCTTCTTTTTACGGTCACCACTTTTGGTGAGTCCCATGGTCCCGCGATCGGAGCGGTTGTTGATGGTTGCCCACCAGGTATGTCGCTGTCTGAGGCCGACTTACAAACAGATTTAGACCGTCGCAAGCCAGGTACATCACGTCATGTAACCCAGCGTAAAGAAGAGGATAGGGTAGAAATTCTTTCGGGTGTTTATGAGGGAAAAACTACTGGTGCGCCAATTGGTTTACTAATTCGCAATACAGATCAGCGTAGCCAAGACTACGGCAATATTTTGCAAACTTTTAGACCTGGTCATGCCGACTATGCTTACCACTACAAATATGGTTTGCGAGATCCACGGGGTGGCGGTCGTTCTTCTGCTCGCTTAACTGCTCCTGTAGTAGCAGCTGCGGCCATCGCCAAGAAGTGGCTGAAGGAAAGTTATGGCACTGAGTTTTATGGCTACATGAGCCAACTTGGAGAAATAGAGATTCCTTTTCAAGATCTAGCTCAGGTAGAGCAAAATCCGTTTTTTGCTGCCAACGCTGACATCATTCCTCAGCTAGAAGCTTACATGGATGAACTGCGTAAAGCGGGGGATTCCTGTGGAGCCAAAATTGAAGTTCGTGCGCGCAATGTTCCTATTGGCTTAGGTGAACCGCTCTTTGACAAGATTGATGCGGATATTGCGCATGCCATGATGGGAATTAATGCAGTGAAGGGCGTAGAGATTGGCGCTGGATTTAAGTCTGTCGCGCAACGTGGTAGCGAGCATGGCGATGAACTCCATCCCGATGGTTTTGCAAGCAACAATGCGGGCGGAACTTTAGGTGGCATTAGTACTGGTCAAGATTTGCGTGTATCGATTGCCATTAAGCCGACTTCAAGCATCTTAAGTCCTAAACAATCAATCGATTTGGATGGCAACCCCATTACTGTGCAGACCAAGGGGCGTCATGATCCATGCGTAGGTATTCGTGCGACACCAATTGCTGAAGCGATGTTAGCTTTGGTGGTTATGGACCACGCATTGCGTCATCGTGCGCAGTGTGGTGATGTTTCCTTGCCTATTCCTCCGATCCCAGCCTCACGGCCTAGCTCACAAACTGATTAAGTTGGAAATCCAATCAAAATTTAGCAAAAGAAAATGACCCCTTCAGTACGGTGGGCCTTCGGGTCCTTTTTCTTTTTATATTTCTCATACGTAGGTTTAGTTTCGCCTTATGCCAGCCTGTTTTTTTTGGAAAAGGGGTTTAACGTTATTGAAATAGCGGTATTGATGTCCATGCTGCAAATTACTCGCATCATCGGCCCGTTTTCTTGGGGTTGGCTTGCTGACTATCTTTCTAATCGCATCAGCATTATTCGTTTTTGCGCCTGCGCAGCTGCGCTAGTGTTCCCCTGTATTTTTTATCTTCACAGCTATATGGGCTTTTTCGTCTGGATGTTTGTACTCCATACGATATTAAGTAGCTTGATGCCTTTGGGCGAGTCCGCCACCGTCCATGCTTTGTTTAAGGACAGCTCTTTTGATAAACGTTACGGTCGTTTAAGGCTCTGGGGCTCCATTGGTTTCATCGCCATGGTACTCGTGGCTGGAGAACTCTTTCAGAGGCGGGGTATAGAGCTCTATCCCATGATTGGTACGATTGTTTTGTTTGCTTTAGCTCTGGTGGCCTTTCGTTTGCATGAGCCGAGGATGGAACGTCGCAAAATGGTCAAAGGAGAGTTATTAGTCGTTTTATTGAATCCAGATGTACGCTGGTTTTTGCTTTCTGGATTCTTGATGATTTTTGCTCATGCTTCCCTCTATGTTTTTTACTCTCTGTACCTTTCTAATCTTGGGTACAACAAATTCCAGATTGGCCTGTTTTGGGCTTTAGGGGTGTCGGCGGAAGTACTCTTCTTTTATTTTCAAAGCAAAGTGCTTAGTCGTCTGGATGCTGAAGTAGTTTTGCAGGCCGCTTTTGGTGTTGGGGTAATTCGTTTTGCGCTGATTGCATTTTTCCCATTAACTTGGGTTTTGATTTTGGCTCAGATAATGCATGCTGGAACTTTTGCAGCCCACCATAGCGCGGGCACCAAACTCCTGCAGCGTTGGTTTACCGGCCCTTTACAGGCTCGTGGACAGGCTTTAATGGCAACCGTCTCTTATGGCCTTGGTGGAACATTGGGTGGCTTATGCGCTGGTTGGATTTGGGATTCATCACAGCCGCGGGATGTATTTGTGATGTCCGCATTTGCATGTGGACTAGCGGGTATGGCAATTCAAAAACTCAGACCTCGCCGCTATCCGCTTAGAAAATCCTAAATCTTACAAAATCCTAAGACTTACATTTCTGCGTAGTTTGGACCTCCGCCACCTTCTGGCGTTACCCAAACGATATTTTGGCTAGGGTCTTTGATATCACAGGTTTTACAATGAACGCAATTTTGCGAATTAATTTGTAAACGCGCTTTCCCATCGGTTTCTACGAACTCATAAACACCGGCAGGGCAGTAGCGCTGCTCTGGCCCTGCATATTTCTTCAGATTTAATTCGACGGGAACGGATGCATCTTTTAGTGTCAAATGAGTTGGTTGATTCTCGGCATGATTGGTATTGGAGATAAATACCGATGAGAGGCGATCAAACGTGATTTTTCCATCTGGCTTCGGGTAGTCAATGGGCTTATACGCGGATGCAAGTTCTAAGCACTCATGATCAGCATGCTTAATATGCACAGTCCAAGGCATATTGCCACCCAGAACTTTTTGCTCTAAGCCAACCATTAAAGTGCCAACATAAAGTCCTTTAGACATCCAAGGCTTAAAGTTGCGCGCTTGATTGAGTTCGGTATGGAGCCAACTATTTTGAAAGGCCTTTGGATAGGCCTCAAGAATATCGGCAGAGCGATTTTCATTTAAAGCGGCTACGGCAGCTTCAGCGGCAAGCATGCCGGTTTTAATAGCCGCGTGACTACCTTTAATGCGAGAAGCATTTAAGAAGCCAGCATCGCAACCAATTAAGGCGCCACCAGGAAATACGGTTTTAGGCAGGCTATTTAAGCCACCAGCGGTAAGGGCGCGAGCCCCATAGGCAATGCGCTTTCCGCCTTCAAAAGTCTCACGAATTTTCGGATGGAGCTTGTAACGCTGAAATTCCTCAAACGGAGAGAGGTAAGGATTCTTATAGGAGAGTCCAACGACCAGGCCTACTGCGACTTTGTTGTCGCCCAGGTGGTACAGAAATGAGCCGCCATAAGTATCGCTTTCTAAAGGCCAGCCTGCAGTGTGCACAACCAATCCTGGCTTGCTCTTGGAAGGTTCTACTTCCCAAAGTTCTTTAATACCGATTCCATAGCTTTGTGGATCCGCATCTTTATCTAGAGTGAATTTAGAAATTAATTGTTTGCCAAGATGACCGCGTGAGCCTTCGGCAAATAAAGTGTATTTCGCTCGTAATTCCATGCCGAGCTGAAAGTGGTCCGTCGGATTGCCTTCTTTATCTAAGCCCATGCACCCTGTGACGACTCCACAGACTGCGCCTTGCTCGTTGTACAAGATCTCAGCAGCTGGAAAGCCTGGGAAGATCTCTACACCAAGGGCTTCGGCTTGTTCGCCTAACCAGCGAGTGACATTGGCCAGGCTAACAATGTAATTCCCTTCGTTTTGAAAGCAATGGGGCAATAGCCAGTTGGGTACTTGATAGGAGTTATCGGAAGTCAGAAATAAAAACCGATCTTGAGTAACGGCAGTATGCAGTGGAGCGCCGAGTTCTTTCCAATTAGGCAGAAGTTCTGTAAGGGCTTTCGGGTCCATGACGGCACCAGACAGAATATGGGCACCGATTTCAGAGCCCTTTTCTAGAACGCACACCCCAATTTCTTTTCCGGATTCTGCGGCCAATTGTTTTACTCTAATTGCTGCGGATAGACCTGCAGGCCCGCCCCCAACGATGACCAAGTCGTAGTCCATGGATTCCCTGGGTCCAAATTTTTCTAGCAATTCTTGGGGGTTCATTCAAATTCTCCGAAAATTCTTAAAAATGGGGTTATTGGCATAGTTTAGTTCTAAGCACCCTATATCCACCTTGGTGCCAATTGGGGGTTAGCCCTCATGCCTAAAGCGTTATGATTACTTTTTTACCCTTTTCGGCAATATTAGGACAAAAATTATGAATAAAACCTACCCATCAGCAGTCGATGCTCTGCGGGATATTTTGAAGGATGGTCAAAAAATCGCCGCTGGTGGTTTTGGTCTTTGTGGCATTCCCGAGGCCTTAATTGATGCTGTAAAAGATTTGGGCGCCCAAAATCTCACTGTGATCGCGAATAATGCGGGCGTTGATGGTTTTGGTTTGGGAATTTTGTTGAATTCTCGTCAGGTCAAAAAGATGGTTGCCTCTTATGTTGGCGAAAACAAAGAGTTCGAACGTCAATACTTAGCTGGTGAATTGGAGTTGGAATTCACGCCACAAGGAACCTTGGCTGAAAAGTTACGTGCAGGCGGTTGTGGCATCCCAGCGTTCTATACCAAAACCGGTGTCGGTACGTTGGTTGCGGAAGGTAAAGAAGTAAAAGAATTCGATGGTGAAAAGTACATCATGGAGCGCGCGATCGTTTCAGACATTTCTTTGGTTAAGGCTTGGAAAGCAGATCGCTCAGGTAATTTGGTGTATCGCTATACAGCCCGCAACTTCAACCCAGTAGTGGCAATGGCTGGAAAGATTACCGTTGCTGAAGTGGAAGAGATTGTCGAGAACGGCGAGTTGCACCCTGATGAAATTCATACGCCTGGTATTTATGTTCACCGCTTAGTGATCAATAAGAACCCTGAGAAGCGGATTGAACAACGCACTTTATCAGCGGCTTAATCGTCGGATTAGTCAAAATACAGAATAATTAGGAAGATCAATATGCCTTGGAATAGAGATGAAATGGCGGCACGTGCTGCTAACGAATTGAAAGATGGTTATTACGTCAATTTGGGTATTGGTATGCCAACTTTGGTTGCCAATCATGTGCCCAAAGATATGGAAGTTTGGCTTCAATCTGAAAATGGCTTGCTTGGTATTGGACCTTTCCCAACAGAAGCGCAAATCGATGCAGACCTGATAAACGCGGGCAAACAAACCGTTACTACTTTGCCTGGATCTTCAATCTTCTCGTCAGCTGACTCCTTTGGCATGATTCGCGGTGGAAAAATTAATATTGCGATTTTGGGCGCGATGCAAGTTAGTGAGCACGGTGACTTAGCTAACTGGATGATTCCAGGAAAAATGGTCAAAGGTATGGGTGGCGCTATGGATCTGGTTGCAGGCGTTAAACATGTGGTTGTTCTGATGGAGCACGTTGCGAAGAAAAAAGACGGCACCCAAGAAATTAAGATTCTTCCTGAATGCACATTACCTTTAACTGGAGTGGGCGTTATCAGCCGCATCATTACCGACTTATGTGTGCTCGATATCACACCCAAGGGTTTAAAATTGGTTGAATTGGCTCCAGGCGTTACTACAGAAGAAGTGATTGAAAAAACAGGCGCCCCTGTTGACACAACAGGCTTTTAACTTTAGTCATCGATTGATGGAATAATGGCAGCACCATGTCAGGATTCCATCACCACTCGCATTCAAAAAAACACTCTCACTCTCACCACAAGAGCGACCCCACCTTGCATGCTCATAAGCAAGGTGATGCCAAGCATTCTCATAGCAAAGAAATCTCCAATCAAAACCTGCTCTTAATTGCCTTAGTTCTGACTTTAGGATTTTCCGGAATAGAGGGGGCTGCGGCGTATTTTGCAGGCTCCTTGGCATTGATTTCGGATGCTGGTCATATGGTGACCGATGCGGCTGCTTTGGGTTTAGCGCTCCT
>CAIYZI010000538.1 GCA_903930665.1 uncultured beta proteobacterium | reverse complement strand
CTATTCCATACCGAGACACCAGCTTGCCCCCGGTGAGCATTTGGGAATTACGCGAAGGTCAGCGGCGTGCCAAAGAGCGCAATGTTCCGCTAAGTAACGAGAAAGCAGTGTTTGAGCTCATGAATCAACAGCGAGAACTTGAAGAAAGTTCTGCCATCAAGAATAAGAAGGCAAGGCGTGAGCAGCAACGCCGTACTGAACATATCAAACACCGTGAGGTTAAGAAAAAGACCATGCCTAGCGTGAGTGCACCTAGCTCAACGATTTCCGTGGCGCCTTCGATTGCCGGTTACAACCCAGATGAGGTCCAGCCATTAGATGACGACTGACAATCTCTATCCTCACCTCAATGAACAAGCCAAAACCCTGATCAATGAATCGGATGAGGCTCGAATTACTTTTATTCGTGGCGGCACATGGCTTAACTATCCTAGAGCCAAGGAGGCTTTAGCTAAGCTAGACGACTTATTGGCCTACCCCAAGATCACGCGGATGCCCAATCTGCTTTTAGTGGCGCCATCCTTTAATGGCAAAACTTCCATTCTTGAGCGCTTTGTTGCCCAGCATCCCGCCGTAGTCGATCCAGATGGTGAAAAGTCGATTTGCGAGGTTGTAATGATCGAGGCGCCGCCAATCCCGGATGTGTCCGCCTTTTACTCACGCATTCTTGATGCGCTCATGGCCTTATATAAACCAACCGCCTCTGCACAAGCCAAAAACTCACAAATAAAAATCTTGTTCGAGCAATTAGGCGTCAAGATGCTCATCATCGATGAGATTCATCATTTGATTGCCGGAAGCCTGAACCGTCAAAAAGACTTTCGTAATGCGCTCAAAAGCCTAGGTAATGAAACCAAGATTGTGATTGTGGCTTCCGGTATTGAAGATGCCTTTACGGCCTTTAATACGGACCCTCAAATGTCTAGCCGTTTCACTCCATTTGAATTGCCGCTTTGGAAAGCCAATAACCAATTTGGCGCACTCTTAGCCACACTTGAACTAAAATCACCGCTTAAAAAGGCATCGAACCTCAAGAGTCCCGAGAAGATGCAGCAAATTTTTTATCGCACCGAGGGGACTCTGGGTGACATGCACGACTTTTTTAAAGAATTGGCAGTAAACGCCATTCGCACTGGCGCAGAAGAAATTACGCTTGAAGCCATCAATACCCTGAACTGGGTGCCACCGTCTAAACGCAAACAGTACCGCAGGTTCTAGTGCCATGCGCGGGCTAACCGAATCGCTTTGGCCCATTCGCTATAAACCGCTGCCAGACGAGCTTCTATCTTCATGGCTGGTGCGCCTCGCTCACGGACATGGGCTCAAAGTTCAAACATTTTGCAACTTGATATTTGGAAATAAGCTGCAAGTCTGGAATCGAGATATCGATCGCTTAGCGCCAGAATGGCTATTGGCTGAGCTCTCTAGTAAAACAGGGGCATCTCGCCAGCAGGTCTTTGAAACTACGCTGCAAAGCTACCAAGGGGTTCTTTATCACCGACCCCGGCAATCAGGGTCTTTAACCTGGATACAAAGTCTAAAACTTCACCACCGCAAATTTGAGGGTTTTGGGCTTCAGTTTTGTCCTGGGTGCCTGGCAAGTGATCCCGAACCTTACTTTAGAAAATCTTGGAGGGTCGCCTTTAATACCATTTGCCCAACCCATCGATGCATGCTACATGACAGATGCCCGCATTGCGGTCATGGGGCGGCATTTCACCGAAGCGATATGAAACATGCCGAATACATTACAGCCGTCTCGTTACTCGAATGCCATTATTGCGGATTTGATCTTAGTCAGAGCCCCCTTAGGAGTACAAATTATTTTGATAATGAAGCGGGTGAATTAATTGGAGTGCTTGTCACAAGACTAGCTTCTTCCACTCTCAATCGGTCAGATATTGAGAACATGATGGTGATGCATCATCTTTCAAAGCTGATGCTGTCAAGGAGTCCAAAGGTGCGACTTTATTCGCATCTTTGCTTTGCCATGGGTGTGGACGAAATTGCCCTCAATACCAAAGATGATGTCGAGGGACTCAATATCAATACTCGCCACCATCTAATGCAAGTCGTTTGCTGGCTTATGCTTGATTTAGAGCGTGAACTACGCAACGCGATCCAAAATAAAGCAATTCGCTACAACCATCTTAAAAAAGATTTTGATGATGCCCCTAAATGGTATTTAGGAATTATTAGAAAATTTTCCGACTGGAGATTCCAAGGTTGAGTTTCCGATTAATCAAGGCTCATCACGGAAAAAATCATAATAAGATAGTAATCACTAACTTATGGTCAATTAAGTAAGGATATCTTTAAATTGTAAACCGTAGTGTAAACTTTCATAAACAAGGAGTAATGATGAGTAAACCACTTAAGAACCCGCCGGTCTACTTTACCCTGGCTCAAGTACGCTTTAATGCCGTCTTGAATCTTACTGAATATTTACCAACTATCCAAAATGAACTTCGCCAAGCAGGCTATACAGCCTACTCAAAATTAAACACAGTCGCATTGCAATTTAATGCTCAGGAAGGACAGCAACCAATACCTCAGCCAATCAATTATGAACAGCATTTTTTTGCCAATCCAGACCAAACCCATAGCTTTGTGCTCAGCACAGATGCGCTAACCTTCCAGTCAACCAATTACGGAACATATGAAAAATTCTCTGAGAGTTTTCTGGAGGGGTTGGAGTCAGTACATAAAGCGGCCAAACTCGCCTTTACTGAGCGTATCGGTCTGCGTTATCTTGACCATATAGCTCCAACAAAAGACGATGCCCTAGAGCAATATTTTGCTACAGAAGTCCAAGGCCTAGGCGCACGCCTCGGCGGACAATCGATGCACTCATTTGTAGAGATGTTCAATAAAATTAACGATATAAACTTAGTTACACGCATTTTGACTCAAGATGGCGGACTGACATTTCCCCCAGACTTGCAAACTCAGAATATGAAGGTCCAATCTCGCTTTAGCAAGAGTAGTGGCAAAAACTCCATTATTGATACAGATGGATCCATTCAAACGCGAGAGCTATTTTCTATTCCAAGCATTCAAAAACATCTCAACGAGATTCACAAAATCATTAGCCTAGCATTTCGTGAAACTGTAACGCCTTACGCACTAAGCGCCTGGGATAAAGAATGATTCCTGTTTTACTGCCAACAACGATGTCGGCTGATTTGGTTGCCGCACATTATCGTCCTGAACCCGCAATCTATCAACATGCTGATGTTATGGATAGCCCATGGCCAAAGCGTGAAGTTGGGACTGGGGGCATAGCCCAAATATCCTTTTTACTCCAACCCTATGGTTATTGCCCTTGCAGAATATTTGAAAGCGGCGCCCCTGATCAGCAAAATCCTTTTTCCAAGTTGATGCAGGAGATTAGAGGGGGGTTTGGCAGAACTATGTCATATTTGCCGCCAATTTTTGGGGTATCCCGTCAAACTCTTTATAACTGGCTTGATGGTGAAATCCCAAAGGCTCAGCATCAAGAAAAACTTCGACAACTCGCGAAAGCAGCCAATATGTTTTTCGAGTTTGGTCTTAAACCAACGGGCCTAATGCTTAACAGAACCATTGGCAACGGTAAAACTTTTCTGGAATTAGTGGCAAGTGGCGCTGATGGTGAAGATAGTGCAAAAAAGTTGATCTATATAGCCAAGCAGGGTGCCGATTCGCGCAAAAAACTTGATGAGCTTTTGTTTGGCCGTAAAGGCAAATTAGAGGCGAGTGATATCGGATCGCCACTTTTTAATGAAGACGTCTGATTATTGATGGAAAGTTTCGCACAAAAAAAATGGACTCGCGAAACACCTTGGCGCCAAGGGAGTCTATTTACCGAAGCAGCTATTAAGCACTTTGGGATTTCCCCATCAATTGATAAGGAAGAGATCTGTGCAGTAGTAATTTCACATGATTGCGATCTTGCCAATGACAATCTAGAAGTTGAATCATGCGTTGAATTTATTATCGGGCGATTTGTAAAGGCGAATGGCACTTATAAATGGGGCAAGGTTCCACGAACTCTACATTACCCAATATTACTTGGTAAAGATGAGCGTTACATTGAAATAATTAGTACACAAAAAAGCACCATTCCCAAAGACGAACTTGCTCAGTTTGAGCCAGATGATCGCTACACAATGGACGGAAGCTCGCTAGCAACGCTCAGAAGCTGGCTAGCTTCTCGCTACAATCGAGCCGCATTTCCTGATAGATTTGTTACGCGAATGCAAAAGACAAAGGCTGAAGAAAAGCTTTCGAAGTCAATGGAAAAGGGTGGATTTATATCGTTTATTTACTTTAATCTGGATGATGGTAATAATGTTGAACGCATTGATGGCGACCCCTATCAGTTAAGCATTGTTTTAGTCTTTCCGCCTGGCGATGATCCTAGCGAATCAGCAAAAAAGGCTGAAGACTTAGCCGTAGAGATTTTCGATAAAGTTAGTACGCGACTGAATTCGGCCACTGATATTTCACTGAAGTCAGTCTTTGCAATTTCCGAAGATGACCTCCCAGTAAGTCGGGCAAAGCTACTAACTCGATGGAGTCTTGAACATATGACGTTAAGAAGTGATACTGAGCAACCTGGACCGCCTTCGCTCTAGGCCTGCAAAATAAAGATAGGTTGTTATACACATCATAGGCACCTCCGTAATGAAGAGTAAATGATAAATAACCTATGAATGACCTTATCAACCCAATTAAAATCAGACGTACCTCTGACATAACCCCCTAATGCAATTTTTAGATTGGGTTGATAGTTTTCCCTAAATCTTCTCTTTGCCTCTAGCGAAACAGCATAAGCAGGTTCATCCTCAATCACAATGAAATGCCGATGAAATATCGACCATGTGATTAAAAATACAGCAGCACGTCTTACCCTTTGCTCGCCATCGGCACCTTTCGCAAATAGTTGGCTATGAATCTCGCCATACTCATTTGAGATCATTGGTACTGGCACTGTCCAAGCGCATGTTTCATCATGGGTAAGGGCGCTGATATCGTATTTATCTGGAGACTTTCCAAGCGCCCGAATAGCTTCCAACAAAAACTCGGGCGGATCTTGTTTTGCTAAATGATTGGGATCCTCATTAAGACTTAGATCAATAGGCCTAATTCTCTGGGCAGATCCGGCATCACCTACGGCGCCTTGAGTTATCGATTGAATCACCTGACTGGCGCTGACGTAATTGACTTGCTGCCTTTTTGGGGAATTGCCTCTATAGACATATTTGCGCCTCAAGTCTGGAAAACGAGGTGCAGCATCAAACAGCTGACTTTTGCCAGCTAAGGACCCAGCATCCTTTTCAACCAAATCAACTTCCTTGGTAGCTTTTGCCCCGATATGCCTTGTAGAAATACCTGGACTAGCAGCCTGATCAGGGCTAACTGGGTCATAAGCCACCGTCTGCATGTTGTAGAGCATCTGCTTAAATGGAAAAGGATGGCTACAGCTGTGAATGCAATGAACAATAAATGTTTGTTTTGGGGCATCGCCCAATGAAAGCCATTGCCCGGAAACCTGCAGCGTGGTTTTTCCCTCAAATGGGAAGGTTGTTTGAATATGGCATGGCTGTCCCGATCTTGATTTATCGAGCATTGAGGTGCCAATCCTTACTGCGCTTTTCCAGGCGATTGGATCCCTGCAAAGCCTTCCAATATCGGCTGCAGAGCGCCCAGAAACCCCATTAGCTAGATCAATGGTTAAACGACCAAGTTTTGGCTCATAGACGGGGTTGGAATAGAGAGAATTTCTTGCTAGGGGCGGTAAAAATAGCTGAGTAAAAAACTTGCTAGAAGAGCCAAAGTAAAAACGGGCTATTTCCATGCAGGGAATGATTAGCCTCTTACCGGCAGGGAGCTCAGCACAGATGCAATGAGAGTGCGTTGAGACCATATGCCAAGGGTACTCAGCCACAGGCAATAGGAAGTTGCCATCTTCTAAACTAAACCCTGCCTTGATGCATTTAGCTGTCTTGGCATTGATTTCAATATCGGAAAACTGTTCTAGGTCATCCTTGGCTCGCTTATGCAAATAACCATCTTGCCAAATATCGCCAATGCGCAAGGAGGGGGCAATGCCTACCGAAACCCATACCGACTTTTGAAAGGATCCAGCAATATCTTTGCCTGAATCAGTAGTTTTTAGTGCCGTGAGATGAACCAATACAGAAGGTTGTCTTCTTCTGATCATCCGATTGGGGAAGGCTACCTCACCAAACCAGCTTATGCGCCATTTAGTTTTACCCCTTGGAAAGGCTAAAACACGTATTAAGTTATTGTTATTAAAAGGAATATTCAAAATAAGAAGCTTCTCTTACTATTGAATATTCGCATTAACTATTAAATTGTCGCAATAACTTCTAATTATTTACAATTAGCCCGGCCTCATGGGTCTGCTGGTCAGCGTGATAGCTCGAACGCACCATAGCACCAACTGCCGCATGCGAAAAACCCATGGCATAAGCCTCTTTTTCAAAATGCTTAAAGACATCGGGATGAACATAACGTTGCACGGGGAGATGATGTCCAGAAGGCGCTAGGTATTGGCCAATCGTGAGCATGTCAATGTTGTGCTCGCGCATAT
>CAIYZI010000537.1 GCA_903930665.1 uncultured beta proteobacterium | reverse complement strand
GTAAATCACCCATTTCAGATTTCTCCCCCTTGGCTCGATACATGTATGGGTTTGATTCCAAAAATCACTCTCTAGCCTCTAATCCCAGTCAACCACCCTTGGTAAGAATGCTGACCCTCTATCCAACTCTGGGCATCAATCTTTCTGCAGACACCCAAATTCGATTTTGGGATGAAAACGGTGCCGCCTATAACTCTGCAGGTGGTGGTTGGTTTGTGCCGATCGACGCTATGGTGACACATCGGATCAATGAGCACTTTTTAGTGGCGGTAGGCGCTGCTAAGCAAGTGGTGCAAACTTTCCAACAATACAACTGGTCCGTTTATAGCAAACTGTCATTCAACTTCTAACTCGGTCAATGCAGCCTATTGATGGTTTACTAAATAACCATTGTCTATTCTAGCCGCCCCAGTTTTCGCTAAAGCTTGAGGCAACCATTTAACTAACTCGGCAAGACTCATATGAAGTTCTTTAGCAATACCCATCAAGATGGGCGTATTGGAAATCCAATCATTTACCAAGTTCATCTCCTGACTGCGCCATTCTAGTAGCTTGTATTTGAGCAGCACCTTTGCTCCATGGCGCGGATTTCGAGTGCGGTCCGAAGCTAAATAGTCCAAGCGTGAACGGGCAATACCAAGAGCACTAATAACATCAGTAAATGGCTTGCCATGTCCTGGAATGACAAACTGAATGGGCAGGCTGTCAATCAGATCAAGCGTTTGCGCTACCTCTTCAAATCCCGACTCACCCCAAAGCTCGGGAAAGATCACCCCAAAACCTTCTTCCCATAACGCATCAGCAGAAATCAATATGCCATGGTCTGCTTGATACAACATGATTGAATGAGGATCATGGCCAGGTGCAGCCAAGATTTGCCACCAATAGGGACCAAGCAATAATTTCTCGCCTGGAACAAGTAAGCCTTGATGCTTAAAGCGTGGACACTCTTGACCTAGGTTTTTATAACTCAGAAGTTCTTCATCCCAGTTTTTGACTGCTAAGTCTTCCGCAGCCGGGATATAGATCTCACATTGATAGTCTTTGGCTAAGGCCGCATTACCGCCACAATGATCTGAATGTAAATGGGTATTAACAACTTTATGAAGTGTTTTTAATGTGTTTTTTTGCAGCGCATTATTGACGAGATTCAATGTTAAATTTTGATGGGCGCAATATCCAGAATCAACAAGAGAAACATCCCCTTCACCATAAAGAAAAATATTATTCGCCGAAAGCCAACCCCTCTCAAAAATCTCAATACCAGGCGGAAGGGTATATTGCGCCATCTTCATTTTTGCAATGTCAGCTCTAACTGATGAGTGTCAAACTGCTGCTCTTGCAATCTTTGTAACAAGGCCGCATAAGCCTTTGGATCTAATTGAGGAGTTCTCGATAAAACCCAGAGATATTCACGTTTAGGATCGCTCACGGCGGCAAGTTCATATTGCGAATCTAAATCTACTATCCAATAATCGCCCCACACCATTGGCAAAAAAGAAAGCCATTCGGGTGCAAAGCGCACCTCTAGCTTTGCAGAATCCCTAGGACCAATCTGACGAGCCGCACCTACCGCCTCAGTCACTTCACCACTAACAGTCTTGCAACTATTAACAACCTGTAGATTGCCATCGGATCTGAGGGAATAGACCGCTTTAGTATTACTTTGGCATTTTTTCTGAAACCAATTGGGGAATTTAGAAATCTCATACCAAGTTCCCAGATAACGAGGCACATCCAGAGAAGAAATTGTTTTTACCGGTGAAGGCTGACCAGCCTGCGCAAAGACCTTACCAACAACAATTAAAGAAATCAATAAAAGAATAATACGCAATGAATGACTCATCTTTTTCATGGGGAATTTCTTTTAATTTTTTAGCAATGCGCAAGCTTAGTAGTACTTTTTAAGATCCATGCCTGCGTACATACTAGCAACGTATTCACCATAACCATTAAACATCTCTGTCTTAATTTTTGGTGCAAAGATGCCTTTGGGATCACCAATACGTCGCTCAGTGGCTTGGCTCCAGCGCGGATGGTCAACCAAGGGATTAACGTTGGAATAAAAACCATACTCATGGGAATCAAAAGTGTTCCAACTTGTTTTAGGCATCTGATCAGTCAGACGAATCTTGACGATGGATTTAGCACTTTTAAAACCATATTTCCAAGGCACCACTATGCGCACTGGGGCACCATTTTGCTTGGGTAATGCTTCCCCATACAAACCAAAGGTTAAAAGGGTTAAGGGGTTCATGGCTTCATCTAAACGTAAGCCCTCTCTATAGGGCCAGTCAATTACAGAGCCCCTCACCCCGGGCATTTGTTTGGAATCGGCAAGCGAAATAAATTCTACAAACTTAGCAGAGCCCAGGGGCTCAACCTTATTGAGTAATTTTGACAAAGAGTAACCATCCCAAGGAACCACCATAGACCAACCTTCAACACAACGCAGACGATAAATTCGCTCTTCCATGGGGGCCAGCTTTAATAGGTCATCAATATCAAAGGTAGCTGGCTTTTTTACCAAACCTTCAACGGTCACTGTCCAAGGTCGGGTGACTAAACTACCTGCATAAGTAGAGGGATCTGATTTATCCGTACCAAACTCATAAAAATTGTTATAGGTTGTTACGGATTTATAGGGTGTGGACTCAATGTTTTTTCCATAACTGGAATTTGGCGTTGCAGATAATAGTTGAGTACTTGCACCAAATGCATCACGTGAAAACCATGGGGCAAACGCCAATCCGAAACTACCTGCAGCTGCAACCTTGATAATTTCACGGCGAGCTTCAAAGACATTCTTAGGGGTAATGTCTTTGGGCGAAATATTCTTATCAGTAAAGATCATTTCACCATTTTGCTACTAATACTGATTTATTGCTTAACTTCGCCTCCAGCTGCTCGCATTTTATTCAATAGCAAAAGACTATGTTTATCCATACCCCCCACCATTTGCGATAGCGCGGGATAATCCCGAATTAAGGCTTCCCCGCCATAAAACCTGAGTAGCCAATCTGGAAAACTACGCTCGGCAATTTCTCTAATTTCCAGTAACTCAATCCGATGATGTCGATTGTCATTCTGAATACGCTTCCAGGCTCTCATGACACGGATTCTCTCACCTTCGATGATTTGTCCAAATTGCTGATTGTCATAAAAAAGAATTCCGGTAACGCCATTTTTTTGATTGTGCGCTCTGGCTGACTCAAGAAGGCGTATCAAACCCGAGAAGGACATATCTGATACAGCTTCACTAAGATAGCTAAGCTCTATAAGATCTTTTGATCGCGCCATATTGATAGATTCCGTTAATAAGAAAAAAGGCAAACTCAAAAGTTTGCCTTTTTATCACCAGACTATTTTCAAATTCCTATACTCGTACGGCTTTTAACGCTGCATTAAAAGTCTTACTAGGACGCATCACCGCTTTACATTTCACAGGATCTGCAACGAAGTATCCTCCAATATCAGCAGGCTTACCTTGCTCAACCTTAAATTCAGCAACAATCTTCTGCTCATTTTCAGCCAAAGATTTTGCTAAAGGTGCGAAGTAAGCTTGCAACTCTTTATCTTCGGTTTGGGCAGCCAAAGCTTCAGCCCAATACATTGCTAAATAGAATTGGCTACCGCGATTATCCAGCTCACCTGTACGTGGTGAAGGCGACTTATTGTTGTCCAATAACTTGCCTGTAGCTTCATCTAATGTTCGAGCCAAAATCTTGACCTTTGGATTGCCAGTCTTATCGCCGATATCTTCAAGGGAAACTGCCAATGCCAAGAACTCACCAAGTGAATCCCAACGTAAGTGGTTCTCTTCAACCAATTGTTGAACGTGCTTAGGAGCAGATCCGCCAGCACCAGTTTCAAAGAGACCGCCACCAGCCATCAGCGGAACAATGGATAGCATTTTGGCGCTTGTTCCCAATTCCATAATAGGGAACAAATCAGTCAAGTAGTCACGCAAGATATTGCCTGTAACTGAGATGGTATCTTTGCCACGAATTACGCGCTCTAATGTGAAACGCATTGCACGAGTTTGAGACATGATCTGGATATCTAAACCCGTCAAATCGTAATCCTTGAGGTAAGTTTTCACCTTCTTAATGAGTTCAGCCTCGTGTGGACGATACTCATCCAACCAGAATACTGCCGGCGTATTGGACAAGCGCGCGCGATTAACAGCCAACTTCACCCAATCACGAATAGGCGCATCTTTTACCTGACACATACGCCAGATGTCACCCTCTTCAACATTTTGCTCTAACAGAACGGTGCCATCATCAGCAACGATACGCGCAACGCCAGCTTCTGGAATCTCAAAAGTCTTGTCGTGTGAACCGTACTCTTCCGCTTGCTGCGCCATCAAACCAACGTTAGGTACTGTACCCATTGTCGTTGGATCAAAATTGCCATGAGTCTTACAGAAATTGATCATTTCTTGATAGATGCGCGCAAAAGTACTTTCTGGAATAACCGCTTTAGTGTCATGCAAGCGACCATCGGCGCCCCACATCTTTCCACCAACGCGAATCATTGCAGGCATAGAAGCATCAACGATCACATCGCTTGGGGAATGGAGATTGGTAATACCTTTAGCAGAATCCACCATCGCCAACGCTGGACGGTGTTCATGACATGCATGCAAATCTTGAATAATTTCTTCGCGCTTTGAAGCTGGAAGCGTTTTAATCTTTTCATACAAACTGCTCATCCCGTTATTAGGATTTACGCCCAACTCTTCAAACAGCTTGGCGTGTTTTTCAAAAGCATCTTTATAGAAAATTTTGACTGCATGACCAAACACAATGGGGTGTGAAACCTTCATCATGGTTGCCTTCACGTGCAAGGAAAGCATCATGCCGGTTTTGTAAGCATCTTCGATTTCTTTTTCATAGAACTCGCAAAGCGCTTTTTTGCTCATGTACATGCTGTCGATGATTTCGCCAGCTAACAGTGATGTCTTTGGCTTAAGCACAATAGTCTTGCCACTCTTGGTTACTAAATCCATTACTACATCGCATGCCTTAGTCATGGTCATTGACTTTTCGCCGGCATAAAAATCACCACCATGCATATGAGATACATGAGTACGGGAAGCCTGACTCCACTCACCCATGGAATGTGGGTTTTTACGCGCATAACGCTTTACCGCTGGCGGTGCACGACGATCGGAGTTGCCTTCACGTAATACTGGATTTACTGCACTTCCCAAGCATTTAGAATAACGGGCACGAATAGCCTTCTCTGCGTCGTCTTTCGGGTCTTCAGGAAAATTCGGAATGTTGTAACCCTTAGACTGCAATTCTTTAATAGCAGCAATCAACTGAGGTACTGATGCGCTGATATTTGGCAATTTAATAATATTGGTATCAGGCATCAAAGTCATGCGACCGAGTTCAGCCAAATTATCAGGAACCTTTTGTTCGTCAGTTAAGCAATCGGAGAACTCTGACAAAATACGCGCGGCAACAGAAATATCGCTCTTAACAATCTCCACTCCAGCAGGTGCTGTAAAAGTACGAATAATTGGCAGAAATGCACAAGTAGCCAAAAGTGGCGCCTCGTCTGTCAGCGTGTAAATGATCTTTGATTTCTCTGAAGCCATTGATGTTTCCTCGATTTAGATAAATTCACGGAGCTCGGTGCAATCCGAACCCATCCCACATTCCTTGCGCGATGCTCAATAAGCTTTAGCGCCAACAGAGTGAGCGTTACATTTTAAATCATCAGATTCATCAAAATTAGCTCTTTTGAGGATGAAAACCTCTTTAAATGACCAAATTAAGGGAATCCACCAAGACAACTAAGCTGGCGATCAAACTCAAAGCCACCAATTAATAAGCTCAGACTGGGTAAAGCCCATCAAGAAGTCTTTTGGAAGCCTAAGCGCCCCGAATATACTAAGCACTCAATTTCAGCCCAAAAGGAAGACAAACGTGAGTGAACTTAAAAAAATAGATACTGTTGTTGGTGATGGCAAAGAAGCTGTGGCTGGCAATCATGTGGATGTGCATTACACCGGCTG
>CAIYZI010000536.1 GCA_903930665.1 uncultured beta proteobacterium | reverse complement strand
GCAATAGTGGCTAAATCAGCCATATCAAAGTTCTGCCTTTAGTTGATCAAGCAATTCACCGTGTGTTTTTGCATCAACTTCACGACGCAAAATTTGCTCAGCGCCTTTTACAGCCAATAAAGCAACTTCGGCGCGCAATACTTCACGTGCACGGGTTACTTGCTGGTCTGCATCTTGCTTAGCTTGAGAAATAATACGAGCAGCTTCAGCTTGTGCATTAGACCGAATTTCTTCAGCCGACATTTGCGCACGTTTTTCTGCTTCTGCTACACGCTGCACACCTTCTTGGCGGGCTTTGTTTAATTCTTGCTCAGCAACATTATTTGCCAATGCAAGCGCTTCTTTGCCTCGTTCGGCAGCAGCCAAACCATCGGCAATTTTAGTTGAACGCTCATCTAATGCCTTAACTAGTGGTGGCCACACGAAACGTGCAACTACCCACCATAAGACAAAGAAAACGATCATTTGCGCGAATAGGGTCGCGTTCAGATTCACGATATTCCTTTCAGTATTGTTGAGAACGGTTGGATGACCTTTAAGTCATCCACGCCAAACAATTACTTAATAACTGCGAGCAGTGGGTTTGCGAAAGCAAACAACATCGCAACACCAACGCCGATCAAAAACGCAGCATCGATCAAACCAGCCAAAAGGAACATCTTGGTTTGGAGTGGTTCCATCAATTCTGGTTGACGTGCACAAGCTTCAATGTATTTACCGCCCATCAATGCAATACCCAAACAAGCGCCGATAGCGCCCAGGCCGATGATGATGCCGATACAGATTGCTGTTGAACCTTGAATGGTTGCTAAAAATGCTTGCATGTTGCTGACTCCTGAAGTTAAAAGAGGTAGGTTAAAAATAAAATCTTAGTGATGGCTATGCGCTTGCCCGATGTAGACCAAGGTCAACATCATGAAAATAAAGGCTTGCAACAAAATAACCAAAATATGGAAGATGGCCCAAGCTGATCCTGCTACAACATGGCCCACCAATCCAAATAGGGATAAATCAAAACTAAACGTCCAGACGCTACCGAGTAAAGCAATCAGTAGGAAAACCAATTCGCCGGCATACATGTTGCCGAAAAGTCGCATACCTAAAGAAACGCCTTTGGCAAGGTACTCAATAATATTAAGAGCAAGATTGAAGGGGGCTAAATACCATTTCGCGCCAAACGGGGCTGAAATCAACTCATGCAAGAAGCCGCGAACACCTTTAACTTTAAAGCTATAGAAGAATACTAGAAGCAATACAGAAAGTGACATTCCCATCGTTGCATTTAAGTCAGTCGTAGGAACCAATCTGTGATGCGGCACATGAACGCCAAAACTCTCAATAAAGTGATTTACGCCCAAAACCCAATCAACAGGGATTAAGTCGAGTGTATTGAGAAGAATGATCCAGAAGAAAACGAAAAGTGCTAAAGGCGCAATAAAAGTACGGTTGCCGTGAACAATACTCTTGGCTTGGGTATCAACCATTTCAACAATCATTTCCACGAAGCATTGAAAACGTCCTGGAACACCCGGGGTTGCACGTCGTGCTGCGATCAACAAGATGAAGACCGCAATTACTCCCATCAAAGAAGCCCAAAAGATGGTGTCTAAGTTGATAACGCTAAAGTCAATAATAGAAGACTGATGCTCACCAGTGTTGGTGAGATTTTGTAAATGTTCGGAAATGTACGCTGTTGGCGTCATTTGCTCGACTGCCTCATGGGCCTGGTTTACTTCGCTAGACATCTTTTAACTAGTCCTTTGTTTCAGTCTCAATAATTGCTACTTAGCGCAACCACCACGCTAGCCAAACACATTTCAGGGCAAGCAAGTAAGTTACCAACAATGGAACCCACAGCACACCCGGGACAAAATAAGCAATCCCTATAAACAACATTAAGGTCGCAGCGATTTTAATAAATTCGCCAGAAACCAATGCCGCCAAAAATCTTTCTGGATTTAATCGTTGCGATTTTTTTGCCACTTCCAGTCTTACCAAAAACAAGGTCGTCGGCAAGATGCTAATTAGACCACCTAAAAAGGCCGACTGAGTATAAAGGCTTACCCCTATCACTCTCCCAAAAATTGACCAAATTGCCACACTTATCAAAGTAATAAGTCCTTGTAGGGCCAAAATTTTCCAAGGGGATAGCGCGGGGTATTTTATTGCATTGATTTGTTGCAACGCAACAATTTCATCTTTGCTATATACCCGAACATATTCCTCTTCAGGCTCATCCCATTCATCCACTTCAGAAAATTGATTTTTTTGAGGAATCAATTTAGCCCCGAGAGTTTAATGTTTGCACTGCATTCGGTCAAATGTTTTAAGGCTCCCATGAAAATAATCTCACTCTGAAACGCCTAATTTTTTTAATAGCGAATCCAACTCATCAAACTGGCTAAACTGAATCCTAAGCTCTCCACCTTTGCCTTTAAATTTAAATTCAGCATTTAAACCAATTAAATCAGCAATTTCTTGGGATAAGCGACGCATATCTGGGTCACGACTAGCTCCACCAGAAATGTTATTGTTTTTGACCTTTTTATCGCCGATTTGCCCGCCCGCAAGCGCTAAGGCCGAAGCCATTCTTTCTGCTTCGCGCACTGAAAGGCCTTGTGCTGCAATCCTCTGCGCTAACGCAACTTGGCTAGCGCCAGGCAACGGCAATAAAGCGCGCGCATGACCCATATCAATATCACCCGCTAAAAGCATGGCTTGAACAGGTTTAGCCAACTGGCTTAAGCGCAATAAGTTAGTGATTGCGCTTCGGGACTTGCCAACTGATTTTGCTGCCTGCTCATGGGTAAAGCCAAACTCTTCAATGAGTTTGGCCAACCCCTGTGACTCCTCAAGCGGATTCAAATCTTCCCGCTGCATATTCTCAATTAAAGCCATCGCAGCAGCAGCACGATCGTCTGCACCGGAAACTAAAACAGGCACCTCTGATAATCCAGCCAAGCTTGCAGCACGAAAGCGGCGTTCTCCAGCAATAATTTCGTACTTACCTACGCCAATTAGTCGCACCAACAAAGGCTGCATCACACCCTGCTCTCGAATGCTTTCCGCAAGCTCTTGTAGGGCGCCAGCTTCCATTTTTTGCCTTGGCTGATACTTACCTGCTTGAAGCGCTGATAAAGGCAGGCGATTGATGTCTGTAGCAACTTCTTTTTGTTGTTTTTCGCCCAGCAACACCTCAAGCCCGCGACCTAAACCTTTTTTCTTCACGACAACCATTTTTAATTTAATCCCTAGATTTACATTTTGTTATTGCGTTCAATCATTTCAGCACCAAAGTCTAGATAGGCTTTTGCACCACGCGATGATTTGTCAAATACGACCCCAGGAAGCCCATAAGACGGGGCTTCTGCCAATCTGACATTACGCGGAATGATGGTCTCAAAAACCTTATCACCAAAATGATCCAACAACTGTTCGGACACTTGTTGCTGCAAAGTCATGCGCGCATCAAACATCACCCTTAATAAGCCGATGATGATTAAATCCGGATTTAAATTTGCGTGCACTTGCTTGATGGTATTCACCAAATCCGATAGGCCTTCTAGCGCAAAATATTCGCATTGCATTGGGACGATCACCCCATTTGCAGCACATAAACCATTCAAAGTTAAAAGAGAAAGTGCGGGGGGACAATCAATCAAAATAAAGTCGTAATCATCAGCAACAAGCGCCAATGCTTCTTTGAGCTTTTGCTCTCGCGAATCGAAGTCTACT
>CAIYZI010000535.1 GCA_903930665.1 uncultured beta proteobacterium | reverse complement strand
CTTGAGCTTAATGAAGATCTAAGTAAGGGACGGCTCACCAGACTTGGTGACAAGGCTGGAAAAGCAAAGTGGGTTCCTGACCTAGACCTTATTGAAAAGCTTGCCGGTGAAGGCTTGCCAGAACCAATGATCGCGGCAAAATGTGGAATCAAGCATTCGCTTTTCCTGCGAAAGAAAGAGGAGTATCCAGAGATGGACCTTCGAATTCAGCGAGCCTACGCGAATAAAATCGTGACTCCGGTCATGGAAGCGGCCATGTTTAGTGCCACCAAATTAAAAAACCCGTTGATGATTCAGTTCCTACTGAACTCAATCGGCAAATTTGACGATGGTAAAGGCAAGCGCTCAGTAGAGGTCAATGTGACCGGCGAAGTCAAACAGACTCACGTTTTTGTTGCACCAGAACAGCTTGCGGATGCAGACTTTCAGGCTTTAGTAGCAAAACAAAGAAACAAAGCTGTAGCAGATGTTGCCGCAATTGAGTTGGACGCCGATTACGAAGAAGCCGAGATTCTGAATGGCTGATGCATCATCTTTAATCGGGCAATCTCTCGAAGGCGCAACAATTTTATCGCCGCAAGAAGGACCACAAACCTGGCTCCTAGCCTGCCCCTACGACGAAATATTATTTGGTGGTGCGAGGGGGGGTGGCAAAAGTCTTGGTATCATTCTTTGCTGTCATGCGCATGGTCTTCGTTGGAAAAGTTACGCCAGAATGATCATTTTTCGGCGCACTTTGAAGGAATTTGAAGGTTTTCTGGGAGACGCCAAGGCTTTTTTGCCACCATTAGGCTGGGAATTTAAAGTTGGTGCGATGAAATTTGAGCACCCAAACGGCGCTGTGATCAAACTAGCTTATTTGGCAGAAGATAAAGACGCAGACGGGTATCAGGGCTCGAATTTTAGTCTAGTTTGCATAGATGAAATCGGAAATTTCAGCAGCATGGAGCCAATAAACAAGATTAAAGCTTGCTTGCGATCGGCTCATGGCGTCAAAACTCAATTCATAGCTTCAGCAAATCCTGGCGGTCCTCTTCATAAAGCGCTAAAGCAGCGATACTTAGATCCCGCGCCCGGCGGTTTGGTTATGCACCGCGATCCGGTTACGAAGCGCTCACTGTACTTCATTCCTTCAAAACTTGAAGATAACAAATTTTTGATGGAAGCAGACCCGCATTATGCCGATTCGCTGCTTGGTACAGGGCCTCCCTGGCTCCTAAAAGCTTGGAGAGATGGGGACTGGTCAATTACTATTGATGGCAACGTGTTTAAGCGTGAATGGTGGAAGTGGTACGGACCAAGTTATGAGCCCTGTCCTAATCATTTTGACCAGATCATTCAGAGTTGGGATACGGCCTTTAAAACTAAGACGCGCAACGACTACAGCGCTTGCGTCACTATTGGCGTGACTAAAAATGCATATTACATCTTGAATGCTTGGAAAGGGAAGATGGAGTTTCCAGAGCTCAAGAAGAAAGTCAAAGAACTTGCAAACGCTTATGGACCGCATGTTGTCTATATTGAAGATCAATCGTCTGGGCAGTCACTAATTCAAGAATTAAAACGAGATTCGACTCTTTGTATTCGACCTTGCAAAACAGATGTGGACAAGATCGCGAGAGCTTATGCAGTCAGTCCGATGGTTGAAAACGGCATGGTGTATTTGCCCGAAGCCGATCAATGGATTCATGAATTTACCGAAGAACTCTCAGCCTTCCCAGTTATGGACGGAGTCAAAGTCAAACACGACGACATGGTCGATGCCTTCACTCAGGCGCTGGATAAATTGGCTCACCGTGGCCAAGGTTTGAATATCGACTTCAAGAAGAACGTCAGAAATGCGTTGCGTGGATTATCAATTTTCCAGCGTTGAAGTTTATGGCAAGCTAGCCTTATGACGGAATCCAATCACCTTTCACCAATGCAAAAAGAAACGCTCGACGACGTGGCCCACGTTTTCAGCGAGCTGAAAGATTCGCTTTTCGAAGTGGAGCCACGCGATACCTTTGAGCGCGATTTGGCAATGAATCATCTTTCAGCCGCTGAACGCTGCTTGAAAAATTCAGTCATGCAAACTGACTATACTCATCGCCGCCGTGAGTTGATTCGCGAAGGGTTAGGCGCGCAGGGCGGCCCGCAAAAGCAATACTATTTGCTCGAGCTAGCAAAACTAG
>CAIYZI010000534.1 GCA_903930665.1 uncultured beta proteobacterium | reverse complement strand
TGAAAAAATGGTAGAATCTTAGCTTCAGACGCGGGGTGGAGCAGTCTGGCAGCTCGTCGGGCTCATAACCCGAAGGTCGTAGGTTCAAATCCTGCCCCCGCAACCAGTATTCATAAGGCTTCTAGGTCAATCGGCTTAGAAGCTTTTTTGTTTATCACAACCTATGTAAGCATTATGTAAGCAAAATAGGTCAATATTGATGTGCTTGCCAAAGCTTTACCTTAGGCTAATCCTCAAATCTTTCTCTTATTAGGGGCATCTTGTCCAATTTATTAGGGGGTGCTTTTATGGCAGTCTTCCTATGCCGTGCCTCATCCTCTGAAGCAGCCTCAAAGTCTCTAATACGCTGCAACTCCTGCTCTTTGAACTCGGCCAACTTCGAGGCAGGAATAACCTTCCCCTCCTTTATCAAACGTTCCAGCTGAAATTGCTTAAATGTTTGAGTCTTAACCTTGCCCGAGTAATGAGCATCACTGTTATCTGAGCTGTCGAAGTCCATAGGCCAACTCTATCAAAACATAGGCCACCCCTTTCGAAATTGGGATATCAAGACCCCACCGTACCCACACCCCCTAAATCTCAGAAATGGTATCTCAGCATGATTAGCAAAGGATTAACGAATTTCAAGAGTTTGCCACCCAATAGATGTATAAATAAACCGAAGTGAATCCTGTGGGACAACCATCAACGTCCAAACATGGTATTGAGCGGCATCACCCCGAAACAGCGACTGGCCATGGTTGCTTAACTAACTCCACTTCTGAGAGCGGAGGTTAATGGGGGGAGGTACCGGATTACAAGGGTGGGAGAAATTTAATATCGCACTATATCAAAGGGCTCCATGTATGAATAAACGCTTTTTTCTGAATGTTTGTCTTATCGATCGGGTAATTCAATCTTTATATCCAAAACATCCAAGCTACCGTTTTGCTCTAAATTAACCTTAATGTCATCCGGATTAATATCAACATACTTGGCAATTGTTGCTATTAGGTCCCGTTGAAGAGATTGTAAATAATCCGGTTGATGTTTATTTTGTACTCGTTCATGAGCAAGAATAATTTGCAAGCGCTCTTTTGCTAAGCTGGCGGTTTTTTTCTTTTCGCCAAGAAAGAAGGAGAGAAATGAACTCATATTTACTTATTTCTTCCCCATAAGTCGTTTTAATAAACCGGGTTTACTTGCCTCAATAAATCGCAAAGGTTTATTTGTATCTCCCAAAAATCTCTCTACCAGATCTTTGTATGCCTCAGAGACATCAGTACCTTCAAGAAGAATGCTGGGTATACCCTGATTGGAGGCCTGTAATACCGAGCCTGATTCTGGAATAACCCCCATTAAATTGACTCGTAAAATATCTTTAATATCATCGAGAGATAGCATCTCACCTTCATCTACGCGATTCGGGTTGTAGCGGGTAATTAGAAGGTGTTCCTTAATGGGATCGACCCCATCAATTGCTCGCTTAGTCTTGCTTGAAAGCATTCCAAGTATCCGATCAGAATCGCGGACAGAGGAGACTTCTGGGTTGGTAACTATAAGAGCCTCGTCTGCAAAGTGCATGGCCATGAGGGCTCCGGACTCTATCCCAGCAGGTGAATCGCAAATGATGTAATCAAAATCCATCGCCTTGAAATCATTTATGAGTTTCTCAACACCCTCTTTTGTAAGGGCGTCTTTATCGCGCGTTTGAGATGCCGCTAGTATAAAAAGATTCGGGCATCGCTTGTCTTTAATGAGGGCCTGGTTTAAGGTTGCATTTCCCTGAATTACATTAATTATGTCAAATACAACACGTCTCTCACACCCCATGATCAAATCAAGATTTCTCAAGCCAATATCAAAATCTATAACGACTGTTTTGAATCCTTTCAAAGCAAGTCCCGCTGCAAAACTTGCGCTTGTGGTAGTTTTACCTACCCCACCCTTACCCGAGGTTACAACAACGACTTTAGGCATTTAAATATTTCCTATTCATTAAATAACTATTGAAATTAAACTTTTAATTTGATAACGGAGTAATAATAAGACGATCACTCTCTCCCTTGGACTCCAGTCGAATTTCAGCGGGGCCGCCAACGAAATCATCATCAATATCATCTTCAGCAGTTCGATAAACTCCTGCTATAGACAGTAACTCCGCATTTAAGTCCATTGTAAAAATACGTGCTTTTTTATTACCTTTTGCCCCGGCAATTGCTCTACCCCTTAATGGCGCATAAACATGAATATTTCCATCGGCTATTATTTCTGCACCCACATTTATGGTAGCCAACACAATCACGTCACGTGCTCGAGCATAAATTTGCTGGCCAGATCGTAAAGGGTAGTCAATAATTAACGTTTCCTGAGCTATGTCGGTTATATGAACTGTGGGGGAGACGGGCGCAAGATTTTCCGTGGTTTTTGACAAAGGAGCCGGATTGCGCGCATAGTCTTTGGCAATATTGCTGACTGAAAACAAATCAGGAGCGCTAAATAGTCC
>CAIYZI010000533.1 GCA_903930665.1 uncultured beta proteobacterium | reverse complement strand
GGGCGGTTCGTTAAACGAACTGAAAGGCGACACGCTATGGCTATCAAAGCTAAATCACTAGCAACACCTACGCATTTTTTCTATCCGAAGTTTAAAAAAGGCGATATTTGCCGACTTAAACGATGCACTGCATACCCTGAACTTAACGGGCTAACAGTAACGCTTCAATCTAATTTAGTTGCCACTAAAAATCGTAGCAATCAGGCTGAGTATTGGGTTGGCTATGAGGTTGATCTTGTCTACAAAGGAAACGCCTTTTGTATGCAAGAAGATCAGCTCACCAAGATCGGTGAGGTGGAATTATGAGCGGATTAAATGTTGAGCTAACAGCAAATATTGAGCAAGTGCAAAGAACTTTGGACGCTTTTGCACTTGCCTGCAAAGATTTATTAAAACTTGAATGTGAAGGTCTTAGAGAGTCCTGCAATATCTTTCTTGAACTTCTCGACGGTTCTATCAATTTCGACAAGATCTTTAGGGTCAACGCCAATTTTTCCGCAAATGGGGCAGATAAGTTGCTTATCTCTCTTGATCTGACCGATGGTGCCATTTATCTCTTGCTTGCACTGAGGGCAATTAACGGTAACGGGATGATTGTCGATGATGCTCATAGAAAACTCCTAGTGGATAGGTTGTTGGGAGACGTAAATCCTACCACTGGGAGTTCTTCTGTCGGGGGTGCGCCATGAAATTCCAAATCAAGGTTTCCAGCCCATTTCGCAAGCTCTCCTATGTTGGGATATTCCCATCTTCATTTGATGCCGTACAAGACGCTTTAAATCGCTTCCGTTGGGCTTTTGGCGTAAGCGTGGTGGCGTTATGACAGAGCACCAAGTAAAGAGAGCATGGCAACGGGTTATGGATAAAGCGAGAGAGATTGCGGCTGCCAAATCAAAACAGATTAAGGGTCAATTGGTGCATGAGTGGCACTTGCTTAATGACGAGGCGATGGCAACGCAAAAAGAGCTTAAGGCTAGAGGTTAAAGGTTATGCGAATGGATAGGTCGATGACCGAACGGGTGGCCTCATCAGCGCTCCTCCATTCGCTCCAAATTTCTGATGAGAAAACTGATGAGAATTTAAATGGCTAGACAGAGAATGATTAAGCCTGATTTTTGGGCGGATGAAGCACTCATTGAGTGCTCAATGAGTGCCCGCTTACTGTTCATTGGCATGTGGAACTTCGCCGATGACTTTGGCAACCTCCAGAGATCTGCAAAAAAAATAAAGATGCAAGTTTTTCCAGCTGATGCTATCGACTGCGAACCACTGATAAATGAATTGATTACTCATGGACTACTCATTGCGTACTCAGTGAGTAATGATAAATATCTGAATATAAAAGGATTTTTAAAGCATCAAACAATAAATAGACCTTCTTCATCTTCAATTCCTAAGCCTAAATTCATTGATTACTCAGTGAGCAATCAAGAGTTAATCAGTGAGCAAGACATGAGCACTCAACCTGAAGAGAAAAGAAAAGAAAAGAATATATATGGTGATTCTGACGAATCCAAAAACCCAACACCTCAAAAAAAATCATCAAACCGTGGATCAAGGTTTGATGAAGGCCTAGCGCTGCCGGAAAGCTGGAGAGCCTACTGCGTTGAACGCAGACCAGACCTAAATCCTGAAAGCGTATTTGAGGATTTTCGAGAGCACTGGCTATCCGCTCCAGGGCAAAAAGGGGTTAAAACGGATTGGTCGCTAACGTGGCAAACATGGGTTCGTAAACAGTTCACGCAAAAGCCGGCCCCATCCAAAACAACCGCAACAAACATTTTCGAGGCTCGTCATGCTGGGCGTTGAATTTGTGATGTATCGAATGGTTAAACCATCCTCAAAGCCATCAACGAAGCCATTGGCGCACATGGCTGGCAAAGGTGTTGATGCTGTTGTGATCGGCGTAGGAAGCCCTAAAAACGGTTTAGAAATTGATTGCTGCGACAGGGTTCCGATGATCTACACCGGAAACTCAAGACCAAAAAAAGGAGACCTGACTTTTATTAAAAACCTAATCGTTCACATGATTGACATTCGAAAGGATGATGAGTTTTTCTTTAAATGGGTATCAGAAGCATTGGGATCAAAACCAAAGTTACTTATGGCTACCGATAGCGTAGGGGAGGTTCACTCATGGAATACATGAACGATATTGACTTTGAGAAGTATAGCCAGACTCTTGATATTCGTAATCGAGTCAAAGAAAAATCTGAGTTTTATGATGACCTAATTCAATTTTTTAAACAAAAAATGATTGGCGTTACTGGGGACAAATTACCTTTCAAATCTGTTCAAAAGGATATTGGGTTTGACCACTCCCAAACAACCATTTGGGCCGGCATCAACGGCCATGGCAAGTCGATGCTGATGGGTTACATTGCCCTTGGTTTTTTACGTCAAAACAAAAAGGTATTTGTTGCAAGTCTTGAAATGACCGGAATTAGTACTGTAGGGCGCATGGCAAGCCAAGCCCTTGCAAAACAATATCCAGCCGAGGATGAGCTCAAAAAATTCTGTGACTGGCACTTAGACCAGCTCTATATTTACGACCACATCGGCACGATTGACCCATGGCAAGTAATTGCAGTTTGCAGATTTGCTAAACAGGAATTGG
Organism: uncultured beta proteobacterium; assembly: GCA_903930665.1. GTDB lineage: Bacteria > Pseudomonadota > Gammaproteobacteria > Burkholderiales > Burkholderiaceae > Polynucleobacter. Next base: position 1,267 of record CAIYZI010000533.1, on the reverse strand, counting down.
GGGTAGATCACATCATTATTGATAACTTCTCCAAATGCCTTAAATCCGATACTGACCTAGACGCTCAAAAGGATTTAATCAATCAAATCTTTGAGGCATCAAAGGAGCTAAAGGTTCATATTCATGTCGTACACCATGCCAAAAAAGGTCATAGCGAGGAAGACCAAATCGGTAAATTTGATCTTAGGGGCGCAGGGGTTATATCTGATGTGGTGGATAACATTTTCCTAGTCCAAAGGAATGTAAAGAAAGAGCGAATCATTCGCGATGGTGGTCAATCATCTGAGGCTGATGTCTCCCTTCTTTGCGCAAAGAATCGTCATGGGGACTTTACGGGTGGGTTTATCCCCCTTTGGTTTGATCGTCAAACCTATAAATATTCAGAGGCATACGGGTCAGAGTTTGACGACTTTATTGCCTCTGGATTCCCAAAGCATGAACCAGTTAAACCATATGTAGAAGTTGAGGGGGCATATTGAAATGAACGACCTTGGAATGGGAAACATTATCAATGTTATGAAGGAGAGATTGGCGATTAGAAAGCGCTTCGATTTTGATCGCGTTAATGGGTTAATGGATCGCTCCACCTTCTTTAAAACCGTGAAGCATTATTACGAAACCAAGCAAAAGGAAATTGACGCTGGTTTTTGTGCTGGCTGGACACATTTTCATATTGACCCTTATGAATCGGGAATTTGCGATTGTTTAACCCCAATTGAAAGGCGTGTTTGGTCAGATATTCGCGACCATAGATTGCCATTATTCCCGCAATTCCCTGTTGGTAAATATTTCGTAGATTTTGGAAACCCAGAGCATTGCATTGCAGTTGAGTGTGACGGCTATCAATGGCACCAGGACAAAGAAAAAGATCAAAAACGAGACGCTGAATTAGCTAGATTGGGATGGAGAGTGGTTCGCATACCTGGGTGGATGTGCACGCTAGAGCCATATGAGGTCAATGGAAAGCCTTTATGGGACAAGTTGGCGGAGATTCATTGCTTACTTAGCATTGATTTTCCTTATGAATTTAATCCAAATTTTGAAAACGAAGATCAGCGCATGACCTACATGGAAAGTCGGGGGTTTGATTGATATGCCAACCCTGCAAGTTATCCAAACAACAAAAACACTATGGGCAGTATCGCCTCAAGTGCCTTCAATGCTGCGTTCGCCTAGTGAACTCCACAAAGCCGGACAGGGCAAACAAAGCCGAGCAAATGTTTGCTGCGATTGCTCGGGTGAAAGACTCTCCAAAGAGAGAAGAAAT
>CAIYZI010000532.1 GCA_903930665.1 uncultured beta proteobacterium | reverse complement strand
TGCCTGCAATACTTCCCAAACTACCTTATAGGTCTTGTTATCGTTTAATGCCTCTTCAGGACTTAACCCAGAAGGAATGACCACAGGCAAAATGACATAGCCGAGTTTTTTCCTACTATTGCCATCCTTATCCTTAGGCTTACGCATAACGCGCCCAACTGACTGCACCACATCTACCTGAGAGTTTCTGGGGGTTAGAAACAATACGGCATCTAAGGCCGGAACATCGACACCCTCGGATAAGCAGCGCACATTAGACAAAATACGGCAAGTGTCAGAAGGAGCATCTGCTTTTAACCAATCTAATTTAGTTTGTTTTTCAGAAGCACCCATGCTGCCATCTACGTGATCTACCTCACATCTTAAGTGGCTAATGGCCTGCGGATGATCGGGATTGCTTTTAATTAAATCCTGCTGATACTCCTCAACCACTTTAGAGAACATCGCAGCAATTTGTTTAGAGCTAATCTTGTGGGTTTTTGCACCCTTATTAAGCTCAATCACCTGAGCAAAAGCCACCGCCCGCTTCATAGGGTTAGGATCAAATGCCAAATCATCTTGCGAATCCATTTTGGATAGAGCGCGCCAGCAACCCACAATCTTGGCGGCATCATCCACCCGAAGGCTATTGCTCTCATCAGCCAATAAGCCCTGCAAACTGCTGCTAATGTGATCCTCACTTACGGTGAGCACAATCACCTTGTAATCACAAAGAATTTGTAAGCTATTGACTGCCTCAGAAAAACTGAGCGTATGCAAAGTTTCCCCAAAATATTCGGCCTTATCCATGGAATACAAAATGATGCTATCGGTCTCGGCCTTCGCTTTCGCTTGTACTCCATACACCCTAGGGGTGGCGGTCATATAAACCCGTTTATTACCCTTGATAAAGTCCGCGTTATGGATTTTGACAAAGGCAGATTCATCCTCACCTTCTACGCTCGCACCCGTGGTACGGTGCGCCTCATCGCAAATAATCAAATCAAACGGCGGCAAACCATACTCTTGCTGGGCTTTGGCAATCGCCTCAAGAGAGTGATAGGTTGAATAGACCACATTTAAGTGAGTATCGTCCACCCGCTTAGCAAACTCTCTAGCCAAAGCATCGGGCTTTGTCGTAGCCGGGTATTGCAGCTCATGAGCCAAAAGCTCAAAATCGTCATCTTTAGTTTTGCGCTTCTTACCTACTTCGCTATCGGAGCACACGGCAAAATTATGAAGCGCGATAGTAGACTCTTGCGTCCATTCGGTTAAAGTCTGAGAGAGTAAATTTAAGGACGGCACTAAAAATAGCACCTTACCGCCTGCCCCAGCAATTTGCTCGGCCAATCTTAAGGCCGTAAAGGTCTTACCCGTACCGCAAGCCATAATGAGTTTGCCGCGATCAGCGCCTTCTAAGCCCGCCATCACATTGCCAATGGCTGCCTGTTGATAAGGACGTACTTGCTTAGCCTCTTTAAATACAGGCTTTTGGTCTTGACCCGTTTTACCCCAATCAATTTTGCTGGCCTCTAAATCGGATAGGTTGATTGTCATCACCGCAGGGGTTTGATCGACTAAAGCATCCTTTAAATTGTCACTGAGCTTATCGGTTGAAAAAATAATGACGCGATAGCTAAACGGCTTTTGGCCCGAGGCCGTAAAAAAAGAATCAACATCCTTTTTATAAAGAACTCTAGCCTCATCCCAAAATTTAGCTTGAATGGCGTGAAACTGCCCATCGTGGGTCATGGCGACCAAATCAATCCCGGCATCTGCCTTGGGATCGAGATTACCTAATGACTGCCAGTGGGCGCGCCAATCCTCCCAAAGCCATACATCACTATATAAATCTTGATATTTAGGCTCATTTTGAAAATAGAGCTTTACTAACTTTTCAAAATAATTACCTGCCTCGCGCTCTGTCTTGGCGGTTTCTCGAAAGGATTGTAAAAGGGAGGCAAGCACGCTCATGAATTTCCATTTTTGGCATAAATATTAAAATCAATTATGCCGTACCGTGCGGGACACCCTAGGACAATCTACCCCCTCAAATCACTTATCGGGTATTTGCCCGCTTCGCAAACTCGCCTCTAAATAATTCGCCCAATCTTGCATCATTTTTGCCCTTGGCTCTAAATAAAGGGCGTGGTTGTAAGCGGCGCTCACGGCATTGCGTGGTGAATGGGCAAGCTGCAATTCGATATGGTCATGATTAAATCCTTGCTCATGCAAGATGGTGGAGGCCAAACCCCGAAAACCATGCCCTGTCATTTTCCCCTTGTAGCCCATGCGCTCTAGCGCCTTGAGGATGGTGTTATTACTCATGGGCTTTTTAGAACCATGCGCGCCCGGGAATAGCCATTCGCCCTTTCCGGTAATCAGTTTTAGGAGTCGCAAGACTTCCAAGACTTGGCTAGACAGAGGCACAATATGGGGGCTACGCATTTTCATGCGCTCGGCCGGAATATCCCAACGTCCATTATCCAAATCAAATTCTGCCCATTTAGCCTCGATTAGCTCACCAGTGCGCACAAAGGTGAAGGCCATCAACTTCATTGCGAGGCGAGTAATCTGAACCCCTTGGTACACCTCAATTTTGCTCAATAGCGCGGGAAGCTCTTTAGCGTCAATTCGGGCGTAATTGACCTTGGTCGTAGGCTTTAGAACATCGCTTGGCCGAATATCGCTGGCAGGATTA
>CAIYZI010000531.1 GCA_903930665.1 uncultured beta proteobacterium | reverse complement strand
TTGCCTCGTGAATTGCGATAAATTTTGGTTCCGATTACATTTACTTCCATTTTAGACACAACATAACCTTTTCTTCGTCAGAGATTTGTAATTTGTTTAGCCATTTGTCGAAAGAATATTGCACATCATTGAGGTAGAACCACTTTTTTCCTTCATACATTTTCTTATTAATAAGAATGAATCCAAGTTCAGCTTCAACGGCGGGACCGTCTTCGCGATGCAATTCCCCATTGATATACCAACCTGTTGATCCATCGTCCAATTCCTTGGCAGGACCACCGTCACGATGTAATAGCCCATTAAACCACCATTCTCTCGACCCATTTGCATCCTCAAGAGCAGGCCCATCTTCCCGATGAAGATTTCCGTTGATATACCAAGATTTTGTTCCATTTGCATCCTCAACGGCTGGACCACCTTCGCGATGATACTTTCCATTGATAAACCAAGCTTTTGTTCCATTTGCATCCTCAAGAGCAGGCCCATCTTCCCGATGCAATTTTCCGTTGATATACCAATATTTTGACCCATCGGCGCATTCAATAGCAGGACCATCTTCCCGATGATATTCCCCATTGATAAGCCAACCTTTTGACCCATCTGCATCCTCAACAGCAGGTCCGTCTTCACGATGGATATTTCCATCAACAAAATATATTGTCCGCATACCGTCTTTATTTTTAAATTCTACTCTAGCAGTAAGGTTTTGCCTTATAATACAATGCCCGCATCTTTTATTTTTATACGCGCCATTTTTCTTTACACAAGTAGAACGACAGGGCATCATTTTTTCCTTGACGATTTACTGGCAATTTGATATAAATATTATTATCAAATTGTCATTTGATTTTATCTTCCTAGTGAGTGGGGGAGATTCTGTTTGTTTCCAGTTCCAGAATCTCCCCCGTGATTACTGAAACATTTTCACTCTAGATTTCAATCTTCTTTTAATTTCCGCGTTAATTTCCGCCAGCATATTTTCGTCGATATGTTCAAATAATTCGGCCAAATATTTCAAATTCACCCAAGAAAGTCCCTGAAGGAAATCTGGAACGAAAAAGCGAATATCGCTGGGGTTATAATCATCCATTTGAAAATCTCCTTTCCAAAGGAATATAATCCGATAACATCAGAAGTCAACTCCCCACTAGAAAAAGTTTTAATAAAGCGAGTTTTTCTTCATCGGCTTCCAAAATTTGATTGATTAAATCGCCACGAGAATTTTTGGTGTCAGGATCATCAAGCAACGCGATCAACGCCCCTTTCACGTTTCTCTCGTGAATAGTAAGCTCAAGATTGCATAGAAATCCGACACCATTCACTAAAGGATATAGAGAATAATAAGTCGAAAATGGTTTTAAAATATCGAAAATTTTATCAGCAGTTATATGATCGATATCTTCAAAAATTAATTTCATATGAGATTATGGATTTCGATTACACTGGGAAGCCTTGACAAATCTTTAATGAAATAAGCACAAGATCGGAGAGCACACGTCTGAACTCCAGTCACATT
>CAIYZI010000530.1 GCA_903930665.1 uncultured beta proteobacterium | reverse complement strand
GTGCCCGATGGAGCGAGGTCGGGATAGCTTGGGTGACGGCGACCGGATAACCTTCACCTTTCCCGACCCAGCTCCGTGTGGACTAGGGCTACCTTCCCGTAGCCCGTGCCGTGTGCATTTCCCCGTGTAAATATAAATTATAATCAAGTCCACATTAGCGACAGAGTTTAGGAGAAACTAAACCGGCCGAGAGCTTGCTCACCAGGTTTTGTGCAGTCTAAACGCGTAGCTAATTGGATGTTGGAGCTCGCCGGAGATTTGGCGGAGGCGAGCGAATAATCCCCGGTGCAACCCGAGTGTTATGTTGAGCCGGATAAATATATGACACAAAATATTCCTAAGCAAGAGAAAAAGGGAAATAAAACAAAAAGAACATAATTTTTATAGAAAATCTTTAGGAAAGTATCTAGCGTTGATAGTGATTCTTTTTGCCATGGCTAACGTTAACCCAGCCGAGACAGCTTGGGAAACTTTTTTAGCGAATCGGCCTGCCGGTGTTGCTCGATGGACTAAATTTTCGATTGGAGTTGAATTACGTAATCGCGGCCGAGCAGAATTTACTGAGGAATATTGTATTGATGTCGCTAACACACTGGCTCAGCTTCGCCAAGCCCTTCATGATCAATTTATTTTAGATTACCATCGTGATAACGGAAATCGTGGTCGACTTCAACGGATTCTTGTACAACGAACACTTACAGATCTTTTTCGTGATGCGGCAATTTCCACTGCGACTGATTACATGGCTGGGGTTCCTGTAACTAATATGGCTGTTCTATTTGAGAGTTCGCTAAGAGTTGTTGATGCAGCTGATCTTTCACTGCATTCGTTTGTTGTAGTCGTTCTTCGTGCAGCACAGCCTCAATTTGATGTCAATCAAATAGAATTTTGTGATGCCTATGTTTACCGTATTAATGCCATCGTGCTGCCCACGATTACGGTTCATTATATTGACGTTTTGAACGAGAATCGTCCTGCAAACATGCCTCAACCACGGGCCAACCCGCCCGGCCAATTTTCGTGTGTTCCTGGCAGCCTTCTCCTACTAACTGGTGACATTGAACTGGATTTTTCCCGTGATTTCCCGGTTTTGGCGGCTGCGACAGCGGCAACATCCGTTCCTTCAGCTCAATTCTCGAATCTCGTCGATAAGATTGACACAATTTCTGATTCCCAAGCCAAAAGAAAGACTCCGGCTGGACATGGACTGACGGCCTCGGCGGCCGCTGTGCTCTCCAGGGAGCCGGAGAATATGCGCAAACGAGGTAATAATGAAACTTTTAATCATTTGCTTGCATGCTCTGCTACACACCCTTTGCTACTGTCCTATGGTATTCGTGCAATTCGTTTTCAACTTCAACCGGCTCAATTGCTGACCCTGGTTCGGTCTTGGGATTCTCTTCCTTTGGATGTTTTCGCTTCGCTGCTTGATCGATGCAATGACGATGAGAGTCTCATCCAGTCCTTGGTTTTTCGACTTGATTTTGACAATGTCCATGATCTTGTGGTTGATACTTCGATTATTGGTGGTTTTTTTCACCATTTTCAAAACGCCATACACAATTTTTGCGCCACCATCACTGCTTTGTTTGACTTGAAAGATGATATTGCAAGCTCTCTGCATGATGCAGCTGAGCGCTTAGAGCAGTTCGTCGATGGTCACCGTAAACCGACCAACGATCCCCGCACTCCACTATTATTCGCCTGCTGTTTCAGATATTTTGCCGCGGCTGTCAACACCGTGTATCGTGGTATTTTGGGCGGCATTCTTACAACCTCGCAGGCGGTGTGCAACGGCCTTAATTTGATTCCTGCTATCAGTAAGACCTCTGATCACCTCATGATTGAGGCGACGGCAATTTTGGCTAGGAATGTGAAAGAGTCTCCCCCGCGTCCGATGAATAAACGAAAGTCTCCCCCTTCGAACTCTCCTAACCCTCGACCCATACCTGCAGCCGCTGTTGAAGCGGTTGCCCAGGGCGTATGCTGCAAATATCTCTCTGTTCAAGGTTGCAAAAGAGTCGGTGGCTGTCGTTTTGCACATCGCCCAGCAACAGCATCAGAGGAGTCGTTCATTGTCCATTGGTTTACTGAGAATAAGGAATATATTAGAAAGAAGTGATGCTTTGGCAGGGATGTGGATGTTGTTAATAATTTTAAAAAGCCATTCAATCATCCTGAGTCAGTTTACTTTACAGTCTCCCATCACAGCATTTCCCCTACACATTCGGCCTTGCCTGTCCATACCGCGTCCAAGACTGACCCGGGTAACACCGGCGACGTTCCGACCTATGGAGGC
>CAIYZI010000529.1 GCA_903930665.1 uncultured beta proteobacterium | reverse complement strand
TATTACCTGCCAATTACCCCAGAAACTAAAGCCGCTCAAGAAACTAAGCTCCTTGAAATTATCGAAGAGTCTAAAGTCGATATGGTTGTTCTGGCTAGATATATGCAAATCCTATCTGATGATCTTTCAACAAAATTGTCTGGTCGCTGCATCAACGTTCACCACTCTTTCTTGCCCAGCTTTAAAGGTGCAAAACCTTATCATCAAGCACATGCACGCGGCATTAAATTGATTGGAGCGACGGCCCACTTTGTGACCAGTGATCTGGATGAAGGCCCCATCATCGAACAGGACGTAACACGAGTCACACACGGTGATGCCCCTGAAGATTTGGTTCGCAAAGGTCGAGACTTAGAACGCACAGTTCTGTCTCGCGCGCTACGTTGCTACTTGCAGGATCGCGTGTTAATTAACGGCGCAACTGCCGTTGTTTTCTCAGACTAATAGTAAATAAGTAAACAGATGAGGCTAAGCGCATGATCTCCGGTCTTGTTCAAATCTTGCTTTTTCAAAGCTTGGGAGAGCTAGTATCAAAATTCGCCTTGCCCACTCTGCCCGGTCCAGTCATAGGATTGGTGCTTCTCGTTATTTGGCTGGTATTACGCAAAGGAATTAATGAGGATTTGGCAATGGTGGCCGATGGCTTTAGCCGCTACTTAGGCTTGCTCTTTGTGCCCGCTGCTGTGGGTGTAGTCTTGTTTCTCCCGCAATTAAAAGCCAATGCGCTAGCGATTGTGAGCGCCTTGATTGGAAGCGTCATTCTGACGATTGCGGTAAGCGCATTTGTGGTCAGATTGATGAGCAATGTTTTGAGCAGCAAGGCTAGTGATGAGTGAAAAACATTCCATTGTAGAAATCTGGGTTTACCTTTCGGGTAGCCCGCTCTTTGCACTTTTCCTGACCTTGGCTGCCTATCAAGCTGGGCTTTGGATTTATAAAATCTCTAAACAAAATCCTTTGGCCAATCCAGTTGCTATTGCCATTTTGCTGGTAGCTTGCATTATTCAGTTTATTGAAATGCCCTATTCCACCTACTTTGAGGGTGCTCAATTTATCCACTTTTTATTAGGTTCTGCTACCGTTTCTTTAGCGATTCCTATTTACCGTGGCTTGGCAAGTCTAAAAGGACGCTCACTTCCATTACTGGTTTCATTAATTGCTGGCAGTTTGGTTTCCATCTTTAGTGCAGTCAACATTGCCCGCCTATTTGGGGCTGATGCCAGCATTACTGGGGCAATGTATCCAAAATCTGTAACAGCACCTATCGCCATGGGCATTGCTGAGCGCATTGGTGTTTCGCCTACGCTAACAGCTATTTTTGCAGTGAGCACAGGCATTTTAGGTGCAATTCTGGCCCCCTTTATTCTGAATGCCCTTGGCATGAAGGCATGGTGGCAAAGGGGTTTTGCCATTGGTATTGGTGCACATGGTATTGGCACATCTCGTGCTTTTAGCATCCACCCTGAGGCAGGTACATACGCCAGCTTAGCAATGGGAATGAATGGGGTTATTAGCGCGGTAGCCATCCCCATCATTTACCACCTCTTTAATTGATTTCTCTAAAAATCAACCATTAAGCGATCTAGGTAGAAGAGTTTGGCAAGCAATTCATATAAAAGCGCTTTACCTCTTGGTCGCAACTCACATCTTTGGGTTGGATAGGACGTTCCAGAGTAATCCCCTCAATTGAGGTGCAGCGACTTAGCGCCACATAAACCTGTCCAGAAGCAAATGCGCCTGAAGAAAGATCAACCTTCACCTTCTCCAAGGTTTTTCCCTGGCTTTTGTGAATCGTTACCGCCCAAGCAAGCATTAGGGGAATCTGTACAAACGTTCCAATAATTTGCGGGGAAATTTTTCCGGTCATCATGTCATGATCGTAACGATAAGACTCCCACTGATGTCCTTTGACTTCAACCGTATTGGCATACGGTCCGTTTTGAACCATGACTTTAACGGTATCAGGAAGAAGTTCACGAACCACTCCAATCGTTCCGTTTACCCAACGTTTTGGAAAAGTGCTATCCGTTGCCGTGAACATCACACGAGCACCCACCTTCAAAGCCAGATTGTTAGGTGATGGCAGATTACGTTCGTCCACATTGAACTTGCCAGTCGTTTGGCCCACATAGACTTTGGCATCCGTAGTGATTGCACGCAATCCGGCGTAATTGATCTGATCAGCCCTTGCATTGGTCGTTGTTAGGGTGATGGTTTGTTCATCTAACTCTTGATTTTTTTGAAAGCACTGAGTATTAAGAATCTCTAACACCTCTTCAATATCCTGATTGATACGAATGCGGTTTAGGAGTCCTGCAAAATGAACGTCTTTTTGGCGAAAGATTTTTGATAGCTCTACCATGGTCACATCCTTACGATGCAAGGCCATGGCGCAAAAGAAATACGGACCCTCATATCCCCGCCCCGCCAAGACTTCCATATCAGCATTCGAAACCACTGGTGGTAACTGAAATAAGTCTCCGACAAACATTACCTGAATACCCCCAAAAGGCTGACCCTTATGAGGCCCATTGGCCCTTAAGAATAAGTCCATAGCATCAACTACATCTGTACGAACCATGGATACCTCATCAATGATGAGCAGGCGGATATCTTTATAAAGACGCTTGTCTTTTAATGGCTTGATGTCCTCTTCAGGAAAGATCAAGCGTGGAGGCAATCTAAAGAAGGAATGAATAGTCACCCCTTTAACTTGCAAGGCAGCTACCCCTGTAGGCGCTACAACTACAACGTTTCCAGGGATATTTTCACGAAGATAGCCGATCAGGGTTGTTTTACCTGTTCCAGCCTTTCCACTAACAAAGATATAGGGATCGTGACGCTCAATGGCGTCGATAACAGCCTGGTAATCCGGGGTGATTTCGATTTCTAAGGATTCAATTACTGCGGGAGTAGTCATCCCCCTATTGTTTCATGGAGCGAGAACTTTAGTGAATAGTATTCTCGGCCACTTTCCAACCTCCACCTAGAGCAACATAGAGGGCAACGGTATCTTGATATCTTTGGGCCAATGCTTGTAAGTAGGCAATGCTCGCCTGATGATATTGAACGTCGGCCACTAAAACGCTTAAGTAATCCACTAATCCAGCGTTATAGCTAATTTGCTGCAATTTCAAAGCATCTGCAGCATAACGTCTCGCATCTGATTGCCCCTGCAAAGCCTGAGCATCATGCTCAAGCGCAGTAAGGCAATCGGCTACCTGTGAAAATGCTGTCAATACAGTTTGTCGATAACTAGCTTGGGTTTGTTGATAGGCATCTATAGCGGCCTGCTTTGCATAATAAAGACTACCGCCAGCAAAAATAGGGATATTGATACTCGGTCCAATCGTCCAAAACTGTTGGCTAGGCCCCGATAAACTGGCAAAGGAGTTATTAGCGACACCATAGCCCGCATTCAAGGAAATACTGGGGTACATATTTGCAGTTGCCACACCCACATCAGCGCTTGCTACATGCATTTGCGCCTCAGCAGCCAAAATATCTGGTCTAGCTCTGACCAGTTCCGATGGAAGGCTAACGGGAATTTCTGATGGCAAGGTAAGACTTTCCAAGGTGATATCAGAAAGATTTACATGGGAAGGATCCACCCCTTCCAATACTGCTAGCAAATGCTCTGCCTGACTGACGCGTTGACGCAATGGCGCAATGGAAGCCTCGTTGCCGGCAATCAGGGTTTGAATACTTAATACTGTCGCATAGGCAGCCGTACCCCCTGTTACCTGGGCTTGTGCGACTTTTAGCTGATCTTTTTCAAGAGCAATTAATTCTTCTGTGGATTTTATTTGCTCAAGATAGGCTGCTCGCGCAATACT
>CAIYZI010000528.1 GCA_903930665.1 uncultured beta proteobacterium | reverse complement strand
TATTTCGAGAAAGAAATCCGCCTGCGCCCAGCTGAATACTATTGGGTTCATAAGCGCTTTAAGAATCGCCCTTCTAAAGGATTGAGCCCTTATTAGCCACAAGCGGTTATGCCCTATCATTAGAGGATGAGTGAGCGTATTGGGCTATTTGCCGATCTTCATAGCAATTTAGAGGCCTTTGAGGCCTGTATGGCCAAAGCTAAAGAGCTAGGCGTTACACGCATGGTTTTTTTAGGTGACATTGTTGGCTATAACGCAGATCCATCTGCCTTAATTGACCGCATTGCCGAATTGATTGCCTCTAAAAAAGCCTTGGCAGTTGTGGGCAATCATGACGAAGCCATCTTTAAAGACTATCGCAATCAAATGAATTCGAATGCGAATGCTGCGATTGAATGGACTAAAACCCAACTCAGCACCTCGCAAATCGACTTCTTAAAAGGCTTGCCATTAATCATCAATGAAGAGCAAATCTGCTTTGTTCATGCCTCAGCCCACAATCCATCAGACTGGAATTATGTAACCGATAGCATGAGTGCATGGCGTTGCGCGCAAAGCTCTGGAAAGACTTATACCTTTGTTGGTCATGCGCATGATCAAGCTCTTTTTTACCAAAGTGCGGTTGGCAAACTTATTCGGTTTGCGCCCCACCCAGGAGATGAAGTGCCAGTACTCAGTCATCGACAATGGGTTGCTGTAGTCGGATCCCTTGGACAACCGAGAGATGGCAATCCCGAAGCATGCTTTGCTATATTTGAACCTGAGCTATCAGTACTCACCTTTCATCGCACCCCCTATGACTACTTTGCAGCGGCGAATAAAGTGAGACAAGCAGGGCTCCCCGAGGATCTCGCAAACCGCCTCATTACTGGCAGATAGTTTAGCCATGGCCATTACACCTGGAATTGAAGCGGTCGACGATATATTCCAAGAGGGAAAAGTAGTAGATGGATTTGTTTTAGGTAAAGAAGTTCATCGCGGGGGAATGGCCAGCCTATTCTCCGCAACGAAAGGGGGTATTGATATACCCATCCTTTTAAAAATTCCGAGGGTTGGAAGAGATCAGCCTGTTGAAAGCTTAATTAGTTTTGAAACTGAACTCACCATATTGCGCGCCCTTAAAAGTCCTTATGTTCCCCAATATTTGGGTTCCGGAAATATGGCGACGCGCCCCTACATCGCCATGGAGCGCGTGGAAGGAAGGTCTCTCGAAGATCTGATTAAAGAGGGCAAGAAATTTGAGATTGATGAGGTAATTCGCATTGGCGCAGATCTAGCGCAAGCCGTGCAATCATTGCATGCCCAAGATGCAATCCATCTTGATATCAAACCAGAAAATATATTAATTGATGCCAAGGGAAAATTAACTTTAATTGATTTTGGCCTTTCGCATCACGAGCGCTTTCCTGACTTACTAGCCGAAGAAATGCGCAAAGGCATTGGTTCAGCGCCTTATATTTCTCCAGAGCAAGTATCTGGCATCAGATCTGATTACCGTAGCGATATTTTTTCTATTGGCGTCATCCTCTATGAACTTTTAACTGGCGAACTACCTTTTGGCAATCCGCAAACTATGAGCGGTCTTCGCAAACGTACATGGGCCGAAGCATTTCCGCCCAGAGCTATACGCAAAGAAATTCCTCGTTGGCTACAAGAAGTTGTATTGCGCTGCTTAGAAGCAAGAGCCGATGATCGATACCAAAGCGCCACACGTCTTCGGCAACTACTGCGCGAACCAGAGAGCGTAAAACTAACAGAACGTTCAGAACGCGTAGAGCCCTTAAGTTTTTGGGAGAGCATGAAACGCTGGCTTCGTGCGGCTGGCTACGAACCTTCTTCAAGCCCTCGGCCGAGCCGAGGAAACCAAGATGCGCCGTTAATTATTGCGGCCATTGATACCCGTCAATCAGACGAAAATTTGCGTGAACGCATGCAAACAACTGCAAAAAATGTCTTGCTGGTCTATCCCGAGGGACGACTGGTATGCCTAAGCACCATCGCCAATACCCCGACATTTGAAGGCAATGTAGAAAGCCAAACCGCAAGCGGTATTGTGCGCGGCCATTTAGTTCAATTGATGGAGTGGGCAAAGCCCTTGAAGCTCCCACCAGAAAGAATTTCTTATCACGTGCTTGAAGCCCTTGACCCAGCAACGCGCATTGTTGATTTTGCAAAAGATAATGATGCCTCCCTAATTCTGATTGGCGCATCACGCAAATCCCCCAATAAGGTGACCCCATGGCGTACCTCGATGACCAAAATCGTTGAAGAAGCGCCTTGCAGCGTACATATTGTCCGCACATAAAAGCCCTTAACAATCCAACATCCAATTTGACGATTTGCCCGATAATAGAGGCATGGAAGAAAAAGTACGCGTTTCAAAATTACTATCTGAGCTTGGACTATGTTCACGCCGCGAGGCGGATAGCTACATTGAGCAAGGTTTAGTAACGGTTGATGGGGAGGTTGTAAACGAATTAGGTGTACGAGCCTTTCGCCATCAAAAGATTGAACTGCAATCCGTTGCTAAGGCGCAGCAAGCCTCAAGAATTACCGTAATCCTTAATAAGCCCGTT
>CAIYZI010000527.1 GCA_903930665.1 uncultured beta proteobacterium | reverse complement strand
TACCAAAGCATCCCAAGGAACCACTTGATCCATCTCTTCTAAAAATATCCGCTTGCGTGTACGTTTAGAGGCAATCTCAAATCCAGTCATCATGGTCAGTAGGCTTGGTTGTTTGGCGTTAAGGAGCATATTGATATAACGCACGGGCCAGATTAATGGATGACCGAATCAATCAGATATTGCGAGGGTTTTGCAGAGGTTCCTTAAGCAAGTTTTCCCCAGAAGTACGCAAGCGCGCAGTCCAGATGGTTTTGGATCACCAGGCAGAGTATCCAACCCTGCGGGCGGCAATGAATCGATTGCAGGCAGAACAGGCTGTATGACCCAGACCCCTCCAGCAGAGTTGGACATAATATTGCTAGCAACAACCCTTCAAGGTAAAACTGCAAAGCAGTGGAATGATGAATTGGGCGATGGTGATAGTTCGGGCATTTAAATATCTTTTTCTTGAGTATGTTTAAAAAAAGGGGGCTTAAAAAGATCTATTGGGTTTGGTATTTCATTGGGAGTCTGTATTAGGCAATGCCCCCTGATTTAGGGGGTGGTGCTCCACTTTTTAGCTTGTTACAGTTGGGCTGGGGCAACGTTCTGGCTTTGTGGGCTCTCCAGTTCGCTAGACGTTATGGCTGTTAAGACTCAAAAATAGCCATTTTGACTTCGGGATTTGAGATGTATTTTCATGCTGTTATGGTCGCCCATGATTGTTCATTTGTTGAGTTGGGAGCCCCTCAAGTGCCGCATAACAAAGCGGTGGTGTATTCAGTGGTATCAATAAAAAATAGGAATATTGTGGCGTGGTCACGGATAAGCAAACGATAGAACAAATTCATAAGGGTAAAGAGGGAAAGGTGAGCGACAAGTGGGCATCATATTTGCCTTTCTATGACTCACTTTTTAAGCCTCTGCAAGATGCCCCTATTTCATTGTTGGAGATCGGGGTGCAAAACGGTGGCTCGTTAGAGGTGTGGTCATCTTATTTTGCTAGGGGTGAAGTTTTTATTGGCTGCGATATTGATCCTAAGTGCGGTCAATTGCAATATGAAGATCCTCGTATTAAAGTTATCGTTAGCGATGCTAATAAAATGGAGGGCTTGCAGGCTATAAAAGCCATTAAAAGTCAATTAGATATCGTGATTGATGACGGCTCCCATAGATCCATGGATGTACTATCCTCATTCATTAATTATTTCCCATTTTTAAAGCCGGGCGGCATCTATGTGATTGAGGATACCCACACGTTATATCAAATGGTTTTTGGCGGTGGGCTACTCAATGATCTAGGCGCATATGCTTTTTTTAAAAAATTAATTGATGTTATTGGTTACGAGTTTTGGGCGGGCCAGACTTCCTTGGAGACGTATTTTCAAACTTATTTTCCGTCCGGAGGATTTCCCGCATTTATCAACGAGGGCTGGGTCGATTCAATTGAGTTTCGCAACTCAATTATTACGATTCGAAAATCTATATCCCCAAACCATAATAAGCTTGGGGACCGAGTTTTAGCGGGCAACTTTGCCGAAGTTCAACAGTGGACAGGAAAATTAGCCAACAATAGAGGTGTGCCAATTCAGTAATCCAATCGGCTGGGGTGCAGTTGCTAGGCTATGGATGGGCTCTATGCGTTTGGTGGTTGATCTATTTTTTGAGCGATTTTGATATAAAGATTACGAAATTGGTAGGCAACAACGGGTATTACCATTGAATAGTAAATATATTTATCAGATTTACTATGATGATGCGACGCAACTTCAATTGGCGCCCGGATTCATTCCGTTGGATAACACCATAAATTTACGCCCAGATTGGTATGAATTTTGGGCGATATTAAATTTTCTTAATGCGAATGAGTTGGAAGAGGGTGCGTGGTATGGGTTCCTTTCACCAAAATTTTGTGTAAAAACGGGGTGCAGCGCCGATTTTATATTGCAAGCGCTCGATAGTTATGTTGATGGTCAAAGCGTTGCATTGTTTTCGTCAGGGTGGGATCAAATAGCCTATTTTTTAAATCCCTTTGAGCAGGGTGAGTTCTGGCACCCTGGAATTACAGGACTGTCCCAACAATTTATTGATGATTTTGGGTTGAGTGTAAACCTAGGTGACCTAGTGACCGACTCAATGACATCTGTATTTTCTAATTACATCATTGCAAAAAAGGGGTATTGGCTGGCTTGGAAAAAAATAGCCCAAGCTTTTTTTATGTATTGCGAAAATTCACCAGAGTTTGGGGGGCACACCACTGCTTATGGATCTATATATAGACAAGCACCCATGAAGGTATTTATTCAGGAGAGATTTGCTTCGCTCATTTTATCTACAGGTAGTTACAAGGTTGCCTGCCATGATCAAAGTCTAAGTGGGCCAATATTTACAAGGTTATTTGCGGATCAGGGCAATACAAGGCAACTACTCCAGGCTTGCGATCTTATGAAAATAAACTATCGCAGGATGCGGGATAGGGATTATTTGCGAATGTATTGGAAGACCAGACGTGAGATTCCATTTTCAAACTTAAAGTTTTAAGGGATCTTCTTAGCTCCTTATTTTTTAGGCTTCCTAGGTATGCCTGGGGGCTTAACTAAAGCAGCATTGTTTTTGTGGGTGAATATTGCCTGAAGAATAATTTGTTGGTAGATGTGAAATTGTCAATTATTAGCTGGTTAAATAAAAAATGAAAAAAATAATTCAGGTTTATAAGGGTGATCGTCAGTGGGGTAGTGATGGCCCGCCAGGTTTTGGGGATTTTGTAAGAGGGGCTGGTCATTTGTATGAGTTGGTTGGATCTCTAGATGATGTTCGTCTCATGATCGATGTTGGCCAAAGCGAGTATAAAAATGTCATTGCGCAAGATCCATTGATGTTTAATGCTGGAAGTGCCGAGCAGATTACCAATGCGACCACTTACTATCGGGATCACAATGCTCTTTTGCAGAAATTGCAAGAATTTCTCCAGTCAAACGAAGCGGAACTATATATATCAACTAATTATGGCGCCTGGAATCGACCTGCTCTTCCGGAGTTCGTACGAGGCTATCTTCAGAAAATGTATTGTTTTGTGCCTGAGATCGAAAAAACTTCTGCCGATTTAGTGGGCGAGGAAAATTACGCTGTTTTAAGCTTAAGGTGTGGCGATAACTTCTTTTCAAACCAGATGGGTGGCGCGAGCATCAACCCCGCTGGGAAGGTTATTGAATTGATAGAGCAGCATATTCTTCCTCATGCTACCTACCCTATTTTTGTGATGAGTGATTTTTATGAGCTTAAGTGTTATTTAAGTAAGCGGTATGGGTTTAGGGTAGCTCCAACCAGATCCCAGCATGGCGCATTTGGCGGGGCCTCTGCGGTGGCGACAGACTTATGTATCCTAAAGAGGTCACAATTTAATTACCATATCAATGTATGGGCTAACTGGTGGTCCGGGTTCTCGCATTACACCTCGATTATATTTAATATTCCCAGCATGAATTTCCGTGTCAATCAATTTGTCAAAGAGGAAATTAGTGCGGCAGGGATTCTGACTGTTGGTTAACCCTTTGCTCTGGGTGCGTAATAAGACAGCCATCAATCCACTGCCCACGATTTCTGAGGAAAATATCCCTTGGTGAGTTAGGGGTTGATATTGCCAATGCTGATAAAGAATTCGAAGTCTAATCGCTAGAAATGGTGCTTTGGGGATGGTAGCCTAGGTTGCCCCCCAAAATGAGGGATGGTAGGACCCCTACCCCCTCACTATCATTTGCGCTCCTCCGAAATTTCTTTGCAAAAATCGTATAAAAATTGTCAGAAAAATTTAGTGCCAACCATCAAAAAAAATCATTATTAGTAAATGATGGGTCTAAGAACGCCTCTATTACTGGCCCTAGCAAGCCAAAATCGATCGGCAGCTCAAAAAATGAAGGCGCTGCACTTGAGTTAGATCGACAGGTTGAACCTGTGCCGGGCGCGCGTAAAGCGGTTACCGTTAAATATAAGAAAAAAAGAAGGATTGAGGATTCGGGGGCTTTAGATCGGGCTCGATCTCCTGAGTTTGTGGACGATTTAAAGTCCAGTGACACTAAGCCAAGTTTATCTGAAGTGGTTGGGGCGGGCGGTTCAGCTACTGAATCTAAAGCATTGTCTGCAGAGGAATTAAATCAGCTTGTAGCGATTGCATCAAGTCAGCTATTGGGCTTGACGGATGCGAGCGAGCAGATATCCCCCGGGTTATTATCGGAAGCGCCGGTCTCAGGGCTTGGCGGATTAGAGATTTTAGGTATTGCGGCTGGGGTGGCGGCTGGCGCTGCAGTCGGCGCTGCAGTCGGCGCTGCAGTCGGCGGCAGATCATCTTCCTCTAGTGCCCCTGCTCCTGCCCCGGGATTGGCTAGCAATCCAATTTCCTCTCTTAGCACTGCTGAGATTGCAAACCTTGGCACTACCCAGTTTGGCGCCTTAACGACAACGGAGTTAGCTGCCTTAACAACAGCGCAAGCAGGGGCATTAACAAGCGCGCAGCTCAATACCTTAAGCTCAGCTCAGCTCCAAGCAATGGAAACGGCTGATCTAAGCGCGCTAAATACCGCCGCCTTTAGTGGATTGACTAC
>CAIYZI010000526.1 GCA_903930665.1 uncultured beta proteobacterium | reverse complement strand
TTGCCTCTATTAGGCGAACATTTTTATGTCTGCTGTCTTTTTGAATTTTTTGCCACAAGGCTTCAATGTCTTTTTCAAGCCCCTCAATCACTTGACCAAATTGATTGTTCTCATAAATAAGCGCGCCAGTAATGCCTAGCGCTTGATTATTAGAATACGAGTGATATAGAAGCCTCATCAAGCCCAAAAAGGACATATTTTGGGCTGGCTCACTCACATAAGTTAATTCGATTAGTTGAGACATTCACAAATACTAGAGAGCTCTAGGACTAATTACTCTAGGCGTTTACCCCATCATGAAAAGATGAACCACCCCCAAACACAATTACTCTTTTAGGGAGCAGAAGATGAGAAAACCACTTGAGAGTAGTTTTGATATTTCTGCGAGTCCTTAAGCACTTAGAGATATGTATTCCATAATGCCAAACGAGCTGAAGCCATACGCCTTAATAATGCGAAACTAGTTAATGTTTATTGGAGGCTGGCATCAAACCGGTCTCTTCAATCGCTTGGGCATTTTGGGGGGCACTTAAGAACATAAGTAAGGCCTGTGATTCCCTGGGAACTTTAGAGCTGGCAACAACAGCGCCAGAAAACGTTGTGATTAGCTGAACCTCTTGTGGAATCAGCCCAATGATATCGATCCCCTTAACTGCTTTGAGCTCACTTCGCTGTTGACAGCCTATCTCCGCTTCGCCCTGCGCAACAATTTCACCAACTGGTGTAGCAGGAATTTGCCTGGCTTTTCCAGTCATTTGCTCTGTAATTCCAAGCTTATCCATCAACTCGTTTTTGATGTATTCGCCGCTAGCGCTATCCGAATAAGCCATTGTTTTTGCATTGAGCAAAGCCGCTTTAAATTTAGCGACTGTACTGATATCTGGCTTAGCGGCCCCTTGCTTTACTGCACACGCAATTGGTGAATTTGCCAAAACAACTTTACTTCCTGGAATAAGCTTTCCTTGCGCCATTAGATCATCAAGCGATCTGCCTACCATAATTACCACATCAATTTGTTCGCCACGATCCAGGCGAACTGGAATAGCATTTTTAGTTGTTCCCATTGAAGGGCCCCAACCTGAAATCAATTTGTTTCCTGTTTGCTTTTCAAATTCAGGAGCCAATTCTTTATAGGCCTGAGCAAAGCCCCCCGAACTCACCACTTGAATTTCAGCTGCCTGTACTCCAGTAGCAGCAAGAAAAATAAATGCAATGCAAATATTTTTTATAAACAATAGTTTCATTATGTCTCCATTTTTATTTTCTTAAGGATAAAGCTTTTAATGATGCATTAACTTAACCCTCGGTTGTTTAACTGAATTTTATATTCTGCATAAGCTCAATCTAAAAAAACAATTTCAACATCAATTTCTTTCATCATATATTGGCAGAATCTTTCGAGCCATTTTTTAATCCAAAGCCAGAAAATAGAATAAAAATTATCGGCAAGCTTACCGATAGCTTTGCAACGGCTAAATAAAGAGGTAAGCTGTTCAATCATCAATAGTCCTTATAGTCATGGCCATCATTCATATAAAACGCATTGCTTTATTTTTCATCTCCATTTCACTCAGCTGTGTAGCACATGCTGAACTTACACGCCTAGAAATTACGAGCATTGAGCCTTACGGAACATTTCTCAGTGGCAGCTATGTCATTCTTAAGGGAAGAGTTCATGGCGAACTATCGCCCAGCGAAAATATACCCGGGCTTAAGCAAGTACAAACCAATAATTACGGAATGGTTGAATATTCTGCCAATGTTGTACTAGTCATGCCCGATGAAAATGGTCACTCAAATGGTGGATTAATTATCGATATCCCCAACCGAGGCCGTGCTTATGCCCAAGCACTTTATAACGCACCCAGGGGATTACCTTTTCTCTCCGGAACATTTGCTCAGGGCACTGGATACTTGCAAGATGCTGGCTTTAGCACAGCCGAGATTTACTGGGAGCTAGGTCAAGGAGCTCAATTGCCATCATTCATCGATGCGCAGGGTCAAAAACAATATGTAGAAGGTGTCGGGTTTGCCATTGTTAGGGATGCAAGTAATTTTTTTGCGCATCGCGCGCATGACTCCGAAGGTAATCTCAATCCATTTGCTGGAAAAATTAGTCGCGTGCTGGCTAGTGGCAAATCTCAAACTGGTCGCTTTCTAAAAACGTTCTTGCTAAATGGCTTCAATATGGTTGGCCACGAAAGAGTTTTTGATGGCATGCACATATTTGTTTCTGGTGCCGGACTATTGCCTATCCTACAAACCGGAGTAGGGCCAGAATCCAGCGGCAACAATACGCCAAGCTTCACCAATCCCGAGATGAGAGGTGTCCACGAAGAAGTGCTGACGATTGCCGAGATCAATAAGCGAGTACAAGCTCGGGGTGAGCTGCCGCCCAAGCTGATTCTAATTTCAAGCACTACAGATTACTACTCTCTGAGAGCCTCATTAGGACGCACTGGCGCAAGTGGCACTCATGACTTACCTTTGCCAGCCAACGTCAGAATGTACGATATTGCGGGTGCTTCACACGTTCTACTACCCATACAAAATGAAGCTTGCAAAATACCTGTGGCCACACTAGATTGGACCCCCGTTTCGCGCGCCACCTTAGCACGCTTAGATCAGTGGGTCGTTAACAATACGGCACCACCACCAACAACCTTACTTCAGCTTCAACTTGCTCAAAATATGCCTGCCACCCTGAGGGCGCCTAAACACTTAGCTAGCGCTGTCATACAAACTCCTCAACTCGATGCTGATGGCAATGCGGTCGGCGGCGTGCGTCTGCCCGATCATGCAGTCCCCTTAGGCACAAATGGCGGCCAAAATGAACCTCAAACTTTTACTTGCTCTCTTGCGGGGTCTTACATCGCCTTTGCCAAAACCAAAGCTGAGCGAGAGACCGCGCATGATACCCGCCCATCTATTGAGGAACGCTATAAAAACCAAGATGATTATGTCAATCAAGTTCGTAGTGCCTCGATTAAATTAATGGAGGCAGGCTTTTTATTACCCGATGACGCCGCGGTGATTATTGCAAACGCCGCAGCAAACCCAATTTTTGGGGAGGTTCAGAAAGATAAAAACCCGCGCTAACTTAAAGCTATTCATGCAAAATGAAATCCGCTGCATCCTTAATTAGCTCGGTTTCATTTTGATTAAAGCCATGGTGGGCTAGCGATAAGCACTCCTCACCAGTACTCAAACCCCCATCAATCAAGATAAGTTGAGATCGTGAGTCTTTTGGCCTACCTTTGATCACTGCTTCTGATGCAGATTTGGGGGTGCTCGAACAGCCATCATGGATATGATGAATTGCCAGAACAGGCAATTTTCCATCCTCATCCATCGAGACCGTTCTATAGGTGCCAGCAATAATCACGCCGCTTATCATCTGCTGCTGCTCCAATCCACTATTAGCAAATTCTGAAACACTTACGGTTCCCATGCTATGGCCAAACAACCAAATGGGTATATTTAATTTTTCCTTGTAATATTTCACTATGCTTAAAATTCTTTGCTGATGATCTCGAGTCGACCTCGAATTATTTCTTCCATTCCCTAATCCATATGGTGTGTCGACCAGTACAGCATCGATTCCATATTGAGCCCATAGCTCAATAGACCTTACAAAAGTATGAGTATTGGTGGTTGATCCATCGTCTTGTAAGCGCAAAACACCGCCGCCGCCTGGAAAAAGGAGAACAACTGCTTGAGGATGTTTTGCTGCCAATAAAAATGTTCTAGTGGGAGCATCATTTTTATAAGGAACATCAAAAACTTGAGCTTTTGCCTGAATTGAAACTAGAGCGCCAAGTAAGGTCAGCAAAACAAATATTTTCATGGAATAGTTTTACACCCAATCAAGTACAAAATCCACCCAGGGTGGTTTTTGCACTTCTTGGTGGGCCCGGGCGGAATCGAACCACCGACACAAGGCTTTTTAACCTATTCCGCTAGACCGATTTCGCTTGTCAATAATCCAGCCCTCGTGCCATATAAAAACTTTTTTCACAAAAACAACATGCCGTAAGTATCGAATTAATTTGGAGAGGTGCCGGACTGGCAGACTGATGAAATATCCTTGGACCGCTCGCGACTGCAATAACAAGTATCGTTTTAGTCACGGGGTACAATTTTCAAGACCCTTTCGACCACTATCCAAATATGTCATTCATAAAACAACAGCATCTAGAGCTTTTTAAGTCATCACTCCAAAAGCGTAAGTCTCAATTGGGGCAAGAAATTTTTGCTTTGATTCAAAATGACTTTAAACGAGATGGGTACTTCGTTGAGTTTGGGGCCACGAATGGGGTGGAGCTTAGCAATACTCATCTATTAGAGAAAGAGTTTGGATGGACTGGAATTCTTGCCGAACCAGGGTTGGTATGGCATAAGGAGCTACATGAAAATAGGGTTTGTAATATTGAAACACAATGCGTTTGGAGCAAATCCGGTGAGACCCTTTCTTTTCATGAGTCAGATTTAGCGGTTTTTTCAACGGTGGATTCATTGCGAGCAATGTCTGATGGCAATATGAGCTATAGGCTACCTGGCAAGCAATATGACGTTCAAACTATTTCGCTTGAGGATTTGTTAAAAAAATACTCTGCACCAAAAAAAATTGACTACCTTTCCATTGATACGGAAGGAAGTGAATATGAAATTCTTGCTAACTTTAATTTTGACGCTTACGATATTCGGGCAATTACATGCGAACATAACTACATGCCCGCAAGAGAGCAGATATATAAACTACTAACTTCTAAGGGCTATTTTAGGGTTGATACCGATCAATCTAAATGGGATGATTGGTACACGAAAGTAAAACCTGTGCTTTTATATGTCTAGCACAAAACCACCCGAGGGTGGTTTTGATGTTTCTTGGTGGCCCGG
>CAIYZI010000525.1 GCA_903930665.1 uncultured beta proteobacterium | reverse complement strand
CGGGTTTTTAAACCGGTTTCATCAAGAGCGGTTAACAGATGGGTAATGGTGAGACCCCCAGAATTTTGGGAGCGCCATAAGGCTAAGCAAGAGTCTTTCCCGCCGCTCCAAGATGCCATCGCTTGGATACCCTGAGGTTGGATAGCCCCCTCTTTTTTCACAGAGTTTTTCTCAAAACTCTGTGCTCCCTATAGTTCCGTGCGGCCCCGCTGGATTGCAGCAAGTACCTGATTGGGGGCTGTACCACCAGCGTGCTGGCGGGACTGCACCGAGCCATCCACTGTGAGAAGGGCGAATACATCATCACCCATGAGCTCTGGTCGACCGTCTAATCCACAAGCAAAGCGCAATTCAGAAAGACTTAAATCGGTCAGCATGCAATTTCTACCAACGCAGGCCTTAACAGCATGGGCGACAGCCTCATGGGCATCACGAAATGCCAAACCTTTTTTAACCAAATAATCAGCTAAGTCGGTTGCTGTAGCAAAACCTTCTTCGGCAGCCGCTTTCATCACGTCAGCCTTTACTTCAATATGGGGAACCATATCTGCAAAAATGCGCAAGGTATCTTGTACGGTATCAACAGCGTCAAATAAAGGCTCTTTGTCCTCCTGATTGTCTTTGTTATAGGCAAGAGGCTGACTCTTCATAAGTGTTAATAAAGAAATCAAATCACCATAGACGCGACCGGTTTTGCCACGTGCCAATTCTGGGACATCGGGATTTTTCTTCTGAGGCATGATTGAACTGCCTGTGCAGAAGCGGTCTGGTAAATCAATAAATCCAAAGCGAGGGCTTAACCAGAGAACAAGTTCTTCTGATAAGCGAGAAATATGCATCATCAAGATGGCGGCAAAAGCACAAAACTCGATGGCAAAGTCACGATCAGAAACAGCATCTAATGAATTGGTACAGATGCCATCAAAGCCCAAAGCACGAGCAACTTGTTCGCGGTCAATCGGGTAGGTTGTTCCAGCTAAAGCGGCGGCACCTAATGGCAGACGGTTAAAGCGTGCGCGTAAATCTTTTAAGCGACTGGCATCACGGCTAAACATTTCAAAATAGGCCATCAAGTGATGTCCGAAGGTAATTGGCTGAGCAACCTGCAGATGGGTATGGCCAGGCATGATCGTTGCCGCATGTTTTTCTGCAAGATCGAGTAGTGCCACACGCAAAGTTTTCAGAGTAGTGGCAATTTCATCAACGCTGTCTCTTAACCAGAGGCGTAAATCCGTTGCCACTTGGTCGTTTCGTGAGCGACCGGTATGCAAGCGCTTTCCAGCATCTCCAACTAATTCTGTAAGTCGGGCTTCAATATTGAGGTGAACGTCTTCGAGGGCTAATTGCCAGTTAAATTCACCAGCCTCAATTTCGCTCTTAATCTGAGCCATTCCCTTTTGAATATCAGCGAAATCTTGAGTGCTGATAATCTTTTGGGTAGCGAGCATCTCTGCATGGGCTAAGGAGCCTGCTATATCGACCATGGCAAATCGTTGATCAAAGCCGATGGAAGCGGTATAACGCTGTACTAGTTCGTCGACAGGTTCGGCAAAACGCGCCGACCACGCTTGGGCTTTATTGGATAAGGAATTTTTTGATGAGCTCATAAACACAGTATATTGGTGTAGGTCTTTGATTATTTTAAATGTTATGTCCCAAACCCCTATTTCTACTTCCATTTCTACTTCTATTTCAGCTACTCCTGCCCGTTTAGTCATTGCCTCGCGAGAGAGTCGTCTGGCTATGTGGCAGGCTGAGCACGTCCGAGATTGCCTTAAAAAGCTCTATCCTGCCTGTGATGTCCAGATTCTGGGTATGACTACCCAGGGCGATCAAATATTGGATAGAGCCCTGTCTAAGGTCGGCGGAAAGGGTTTATTTGTCAAAGAGCTCGAAGCGGCTCTGGAAGATGGTCGGGCCGATTTGGCAGTGCATTCCCTAAAGGATGTGCCTATGGTCATGCCAGAGGGATTTGATTTGGCCTGTGTCATGGCTAGGGAAGATGCGCGCGATGCCTTTGTGTCCAATGACTATGCCTCTTTGGGAGAGTTGCCAGAAGGTGCCGTAGTCGGAACTTCAAGCTTACGCCGCGAAGCGGTTATACGGTCTTGCTACCCCCATTTGGAAATTCAACCCCTGCGTGGCAATCTAGATACCCGTATGGGCAAGCTTGACCGCGGAGAATATCAGGCCATTATCTTGGCTGCTGCTGGTTTAAAGCGTTTGGGTTTAGGAAGTCGGATTAAAGTCTATCTTCCTTTTGATCCTTATACCCCAGCCGCCGGACAGGGTGCTTTGGGTATCGAAACACTTAGCAAGCATCCCAATATTAAGCAATGGCTTAGTCCATTGAATGATTTACCTACACTTTTAGCAGTTTCAGCGGAGCGCATGGTTTCTCGCCAATTGGGTGGCTCATGTCAGGTGCCTTTAGCGGCGCATGCTGTATGGAATAACAATCAAATGCAGATTCGCTCTTTTGTCGCTAGCGTTGATGGGAAGTCGATTTGCTTGGCGCAAGGCGAGGCATCCGTCCTAACGGTGGCTGATGCGGAAGCATTAGGTTTGGCGGTATCGAAAGATCTCATCGAGCAGGGCGCCGCCGACCTATTGCCAGATGGACTTCCGCAGTAAGTCCAACACCTCACGCGCAATGAGTAAAAATACCATCGTTGTTACTCGCCCTAGTGGGCAGGCGCATTCCTTAATTGAACGACTCAGTGCTGGCTTTGTTTCAGAGGGTTATTTGGAACAAGATCTGCCCCAAATACTGTCATTGCCATTACTGACGATTGCCCCAAAAACTGAAAATGGATTAGCGGTACAGGTAGCCAATGCCTTGCAGGATGTAGACCTGGCAATTTTTGTTAGTCCAAATGCCATTGAATGCACGATGCGTTTGCTAATGCAAGATTGGCAAGCATGTTCACCCCATCCAATTCCTATTGGAGTGATGGGGGGTAGTAGCCGAGCAACTTTACAAACCCTTGGCATCGGAGCTGAAGAAGCCCCAACACCGATATACATCCCTCTTGAAAATCACCGCTGGGACTCTGAAGGCCTCTGGGAAGTGCTCAATACTCTTGGCTGGGATTGGTCTCAGAAGAAAGTGGTGGTCTTTAAAGGCGAGGATGGCCGTGACTGGCTTGCCCAGACTTTAAAAGATGCGGGTGCAAAGGTGGAGCTCATCAGCGTATATGAACGCATTCCCCTAGGTACAGATAGCCCTGAATGGGAATCTATTTTCCCAATGGATTTTTCACAATCACTCTGGTTACTGACTTCTTCAGAAGCAGTACGCTATTTGGGTAGCGTGATTCAAGGCCCGTTTAATCAGGCTAAAAAAACTTTGCTCTATGCCAGTGCGATATGTCCACATCAAAATATTGGCGAAGCCGCCAAAGCGATTGGGTTTGGGAAAGTCTTTATTTGCGAGCCAGGAGATGAGGCTCTTGTGAAAGCTAGCCAAGTTTGGCTAAGCCTATCTTCATCTTAAGGTTTTAAGATTGATTGGTGTACTTTAGGAGCTCAGGTAAAAAGATTTCATTGACCAGTAAAGGATGTCCTTTAAGTCTATACAGGGTTCTTCTTGCCCATACTGGGGAAGGTAAATGGGGGTACTTTTTAAGGCATCTTTTCCAGAGGTCATCACCCATATCTAATCGAGCAATTTCACGGTGATATTTTGGTTTACTGTGTTGGTGAGTTTTTGCAAACAGGACAGCCCCTAAAGGCTTCTTGCCCAAACGAAGGATGGCGTGATTGCTACCGCTTGAGCTTGTTGTTGGGATGATGCTATGAGCCATAACAAGAGGCACTTTATTTGCACAAAGTAAGACTTCGCGAATGCGGCAGCGACCAATCTGGAAATGAAAATAGCGACTTTCGTCGCTATTTAAGTTTTGGCGGGTATCGCTTAGAACTAGAACCTCTAGTTTTTGGCCAATCAGCCGCTCAATTTTTTGAGTTAATGAGCCAGTGTCACTAAGCCACGACTGCCACTCGCGTGGCGCTTGATGAACTGCACCGGAATCGACTCGAGTCCATAAAGAACAGAGACGACGACGGTGAGCCATTTTTAGTTACCGCTGAAGCTTCTACGTTGACCACCAGTTTTTGGTTTTGCAAAACGTGGACCAGCTGATGGACGTGAATCTCCAGAACGTGGTGCTGGACGTGAGTCAGCAGAACGCGCAGGACGTGAGTCTGCAAAACGGTTGCCACTTGGGCGTGAATCGCCTGTTGGACGTGAATCGCTAGAGCGTGGCTCACTTGAGCGGGCCTCGAAATGGTTGCCTGAACGGTTTCCACCGCCACCACCACCAGAACGAGACTCAGAACGTGCGCCTGAACCATAACGACCACCGCCACCACCAGAACGGTTTCCACCGCCTGAACGACCACCACCTGGGCGACCACCGCCACCACCAAAGCTTGGCTTGGCTTGTGGCTCAAGACCAGCAATGACTGAAGCAGCGATATCTTGCTGTGTGAAACGCTCAATATTGCGAATCTTAGCGCGATCACGATGTTCAACCAAAGTAATAGCTACGCCATTACGACCAGCGCGTCCAGTTCTACCGATGCGGTGCGTATAGTCTTCTGGTTTCATTGGCAAGCCAAAGTTAATCACGTGACTAATACGTGGTACATCGATGCCGCGAGCGGCCACATCAGTCGCAACCAAAATCTTGGTGTGACCTTTGCGAAGAGATTCAAGACGACGCATACGAACGGCTTGAGGCATTGCACCATGAAGGGCAGTAGCTTCGTAACCATTTGCACGCAATGTGTCAGCAATTTTTTCGCTTTCAACTTGGGTGCTTGCAAATACAACTGCTTGATCCAAAGAGGCGTCAGCCAAAATGTGCT
The DNA here is from genome assembly GCA_903930665.1 of uncultured beta proteobacterium. Classification (GTDB taxonomy): domain Bacteria; phylum Pseudomonadota; class Gammaproteobacteria; order Burkholderiales; family Burkholderiaceae; genus Polynucleobacter. Next base: position 2,241 of record CAIYZI010000525.1, on the reverse strand, counting down.
CGAGCAATTTATGTTTGTGTGACAAGCTATCAGCCCAATGCAATTTCTGTTCGATGTTGGCGTGTTTTTCACCTGCATGAGCAAGTTCAATACGCTTAGCATTGGTTGTCAACTCATTTGCCAAGGCCATAATTTTTGGCGCAAAAGTTGCAGAGAACATCAAAGTTTGGTTACGACCAGAACAGCGCTTGTCGATTGCTTCAAGATCATCAGCAAATCCCATGTCGAGCATGCGATCAGCTTCGTCGATAACGAGTTGCTTTACATCACCAAGGTGAATGGCTTTGCTATCGCACAAGTCGAGCAAACGACCTGGGGTTGCAACAACTAAGGATGCACCTTTGATAGCTTGGATCTGCTTGCCGTAAGGCATGCCACCCATAACGGTTGCAATCCGAATACCTTTTAGGCCGCGAACTAAGTTCACTGCATCTGCGGTAACTTGTTGAGCTAATTCACGAGTAGGGCAAAGAACTAATACCTTAGGCTGCGCGCGACCTGGTGTAGGTGCTGTGCCGTGAGGATTTTCTTCGATCAACTGATGAATTAAAGGTAATAAAAAGGCTGCGGTTTTACCGCTACCAGTTTGGCTGCTGACCAATAAATCACCGCCAGCGAGGGCTGCAGGAATAACCTGAGCTTGAACTTCAGTGGCTTGGGTATAACCCAATTCAGCAACGTTTTTGAGAAGTGGCGCCGCGAGGGCGAAAGACTGGAATTCATGCCCAGCGGGTTTTGAGTCTTTTGACTCGTGATTAGTTTCTTTAGAAAAAGTCATGCTATTACTCGTCCCTGTTGAGGGACGTCTCCGTATGTTGCATCCTGAGTTTTTTATAGGATGCGATGGTCAAAGGCATCGACCATCAGACAAGCGGCAGCGTTGTTGTGTTTATGACTTCTAAACTAATCGCTGAAATATAGCTGGGGGGCGATGAATCAAATTGCTTAAAAAAGCCTCCCATTATGGCATTTTGAGATGGGGATTACAAGGGTTTCCCCGAATTAATTTATTTAATTATGATGGGTATGTGCAATTACCCAATTTAATCTTTTTATCCCCGTCTCATGCAGGCATTTTAGATTTCCCCACCTATTTTTTGGGCACTATTTTTACGATTGTCTTTCCAGGCCCAAACTCCCTCTATGTTTTAACGATTACTTCACGTAAAGGCTGGCGTGCGGGGACGTGGGCTGCATTAGGGATATTCATTGGTGATGGCATCTTGATGACAGCTGTTGCGCTAGGGGCAGCCTCGCTATTAAATTCATCCCCGATGCTTTTCAATGTGGTGCGTACTTTGGGAGCTCTGTATTTAGCATGGATGGGCTTAGGCCTCATGCGCTCTGGGGTTGGTCGCTGGAAAAATCGGCAGGACGCTTCGGGGACGAAAGAGATCCGCAGTTATTTGGATTCCGTACACCCTAGCTTGGCTGCGTTGAGCTTATCTTTAACAAACCCCAAGGCTATTTTTTTCTTCGTCTCTTTCTTTGCGCAATTTATTCAGCCCGGATTTGCACATCCTGCATATACATTTTTATACCTGGCCGTAGTGCTACAGATCGTCAGCATGAGTTATTTAGCCGGCTTAATTCTTGCTGGGCAATTCTTTCTGCGCTATTTTCATCGGCACCCCCACTGCGCTGCCTTCCTTTGGTTATTGGTGGGCGCACTCCTGATAACCTTTGCAGGGAATCTACTGCTCTAGCTTTAGGCTTACTTTATTTAGGCTTACCTTTTGGGCTTACCTTAGCCAGCGCAATAGGCGTTCCACTTTTTTCCCGTAAGGTGGTCGCGCAAGCTTAGTGCCACGCAAGAAACCCAGACCCAAAGAACTTCGTACTTCTAAGACGGATTTTTTATGGCTAAAGGTTTCAAACCCAGCTTTGCCGTGATAGGTGCCCATGCCGCTCGCTCCAACACCGCCAAAGGGTAGATCTTCAACAGCCACATGCAATAAGGTGTCGTTAATCGTGACGCCACCTGAGCGTGTGTTACTTAATACTTGCTGCAGATTTTTCTTGTCTTTTCCAAACCAATATAGTGCTAGAGGTTTGGGGCGTTGGTTAACGTAGGCGATGGCAGCCGTTACGCTGTTAACTGTCACGATAGGAAGAATAGGGCCGAAGATTTCTTCTTGGAGTACCAAAGCATCTTCAGGAACGTCAATCAGAAGGACGGGTTCAAAATTTCTAATTTGAGTTGCAGGCTTGAGGAGGGGAATCACTTTGGCGCCACGACTT
>CAIYZI010000524.1 GCA_903930665.1 uncultured beta proteobacterium | reverse complement strand
CCCGACGAGCTGCTTCAAAGGCTTAAAGATGGAAAAGTGTACCTTCCACAGCAAGCTGAAAGAGCAACTCAAAACTTTTTCCGCAAAGGAAATCTAATTGCGCTACGAGAATTAGCGCTTCGTCGCTCGGCTGATCGTCTGGATGGCGAAATTATTAGATACCGTAAAGATAATTCGGTATCCAATGTTTGGAAAACGCGTGAATCTATTTTGGCCTGTATCGGCCCTGGAGATGAGGCGGAGAATGTTATTAGAAGTGCTGCAAGAGTTGCTGCGCAGCTTCAAATTCCATGGCATGCCATTTATGTTGAAACCCCGAAGTTACAAAACCTCTCTCAAAAGTCTAGGGAACGCATTCTAAAAACTATCTCTATGGCAGAGGAGATGGGGGCAAAAGCAGTGACTGTTGGTGGAAATGATGCGGTTGAGTCTATCATTAATTACGCAAGAGAAAATAACCTTTCCAGGGTCATCGTGGGTACCGGCGCCCTTAGTAGATGGCAAATTTGGAGAAGGGCGTTTTCAGAATCAATTTCTAGACATGCCCCTGATTTAGATGTGCTCAAAATTGCTCAGGGCACAAACTCGACAAGCATTACGCGTGATGGCTTTGATATTGAATCCTTAGTTTGGCAACTAAAAGCGCCTTGGCAATCCTATGCATTGAGCTTGCTAATTTGCGGTATTGCTGGAGTTGTCGCAACACCTCTGAATACCATAGTGGAACTACCAAATATTGCCATGCTGTTTTTGCTGGCAGTCGTTTTGGTATCCGTTAAATTTGGCCTGGGACCATCTTTAATGGCCTCAGTTGTTAATGTACTTGTGTTTGATTTCTTCTTCGTGCCGCCACGTTTTTCATTTGCAGTTACAGATGTCCAGTATTTATTTACTTTTGCGGTAATGTTAGTTGTTGGTTTGATTACAGCAAAACTGACTACTGGATTGACTTATCAAGCTAAAGTTGCTAATCGACGCGAGCAAAGAGTGAAATCTCTTTATGAGATGTCCAGAGATTTATCAGGTGCCTTGATGCCAGAGCAAGTGGCTGAGATTAGCCAGCATTTTGTTGAAATTGAATTCAAAGCTAGATCTACCTTGTTATTGGCTGACGATGATAATCAGTTGTTAGAGATTCTTATTGATAAGAAGGTTAATATTCAGGCGGATTTATCTATTGCCCAATGGGCTTTTGACAAGTCTAAAGAGGCTGGCAATGGCACTGATTCTTTGCCAGGTGCGCCTTTGTTGTACATTCCTTTACGAGCACCAATGCGTACTCGTGGAATCTTGGTGATTGATGCCCCAAGTTCTACCCGCTTAAAGTCCCCTGAGCAGCGTAGATTACTCGATACATTTGCTCGTTTGCTGGCAATCTCGTTAGAGCGAATTCATTATGTTTCAGTCGCCCAAAGCTCGACAGTGCAAATTGAATCAGAACGCTTGAGAAACTCTCTGTTATCGGCTATTTCACACGATTTACGAACTCCACTCACGGCATTGGTTGGATTGACTGATGCGTTGGAGATGTTGGCTGCGCCGCTCACTCCCGAGCAAAAAGAGATTGCAGTGCTTTTGCGTGAAAAAGCTTTAAAAATGAGTTCACAAGTAAGCAATCTATTGGATATGGCCCGACTTCAGTCTGGTACTGTCCAATTAAATAAACAATGGTTTCTGATTGAAGAGGCGATTGGCGCCGCCATCAAAGCTGTTGAGTCGGCGAGTGAAGGTAGGCATGTCACAGTGACGTTACCTCCCGATTTGCCCCTATTAAATTTTGATGCGGTTCTGATAGAGCGTGTCTTTATTAATCTTTTGGAAAATGCCTATAAATACACCCCTAAAAATAGTAGCGTATCGATAGGTGCTTCAGTCGTCTCCCCACAGTCTGTCGAGATTTGGGTGCAAGACAATGGACCCGGTCTTCCCAGAGGGAAAGAGGAAGATATTTTTAGAAAATTTGAGCGAGGCAATAAAGAGGGGGCAATTTCTGGTGTTGGCCTGGGGCTCACTATTTGCAGGGCCATCATTGAGGCGCATGGCGGCAAGATCACTGGAAAGACAATGGAAGGTGGCGGTGCGCGGTTTACCTTTAGCTTGCCCCGGGGTAATCCCCCTAAAATTGATGTAGAAGATCAGTAGAAGTTGATAAAGTAGCTAGATGTCACAACCAATTCCCGTCGCAATCGTTATTGAGGATGAGCCAAATATTCGTAGGCTTATCAAGATGGCGTTAGAGGCGGAGCAATTTCAGGTATTTGAGGCGGCTACCGTTTCTCGTGGGTTAATAGAGGCAGGCTCACGTCAGTCGGATGTAGTGTTAGTTGACCTAGGTCTGCCTGATGGTACGGGAATTGACTTCATTCGAGATATTAGAGCTTGGTCGGACGTGCCAATTATTGTGGTTTCTGCCAGAACCCATGAGGATAACAAAATAGAAGCCCTTAATATTGGGGCTGACGACTACCTATCAAAACCGTTTAGTCCTGGGGAGTTAGTGGCAAGAGTCCGAGCGCAGTTACGAAGGCGTTCGATGGCGTCTGATAAGGGTGAGACGATTTTCAAATTTGGAAATATCAATGTTGATTTGACAACAAGGATCGTAAAGCGGGAAGAGGAGATTCTTCACTTAACGCCCATCGAATATCGTTTACTAGCATTTTTGGTTACACACCCTAACATCGTATTAACTCATAGACGGCTATTGCTCGGTGTATGGGGGCCTAACGATGTTGATAATCATCAT
>CAIYZI010000523.1 GCA_903930665.1 uncultured beta proteobacterium | reverse complement strand
GCGATTGCCGTAGGCGCTGATGGCGCTACTTACTTTGGTGCAGGACGCGCTGGCAAGCCAACAGAGTTAACTTTAGATTCGAAGACCTTAAAATCATTTGCAGGTAACCGTGCGCGTAAGGGCCACTTTGTTGAGCCGCGTTTAAAGGATGCGAAGTTGAAAGCGAATTAAAGCGAATTAAATAAAATTTCATTGAGCCTTAAAACAAAAAAACCCGGTTATTTATCTAACCGGGTTTTTTTGTTTGAAACGTTACTAAATAAAGCCTGGGATTTAAATTTCCGCAATCAATTCAATTTCAACACAAGCGCCCAAAGGAATTTGCGATACACCAAAAGCGCTACGAGCATGTTTTCCAGCATCGCCAAATACTTCAAAGAGTAATTCAGAGCAGCCATTTATCACTAGGTGTTGCTCGGTATATTCGAGTGAAGAATTCACTAAGCCCATGACCTTAACAATGCGTTTAACTTTATCTAGTGAGCCCAAATGGTTTTGGAGAGTTGCAATTAAATCGATCGCGATTGATCTGGCTGCAGCTTTACCAGTTTCGGTGTCCATGTCTTTACCCAACTTACCAACCCAAGGCTTGCCATCTTGCTTGGCAATATGACCTGATAGAAAAACTGTATTTCCAGTTGTGGCTGCCATGATATAGGCTGCTGCGGGTGGACCTGGAGGAGGTAAATCAATACCAAGATTTTTAAGGCGTTCTGCAATAGTTGTGCTCATCGTGTTTCTCTAAAAATGTAATTAAGGGAATTAAGGGTTTTACTGATAGGATGCCTTTATCTTACTGGCTTACTTGGAAAGCTGACGCATGGCTTGCTCTAATCCATTTAAGGTGACGGGATACATTCGGTCTTTCATAAGGCCTTGCATGATATCGATTGACTGACGATATTGCCATACCGCCTCTGGCTCTGGGTTTAGCCAGGCAAAGTGCGGAAAGTGATCTATTAATCGATTAATCCATGTAGCGCCGGATTCTTTATTGCTGTATTCGACGGATCCATTGGGACTCAATATCTCATAAGGAGACATGGTTGCATCGCCAACAAAGATTAATTTGTAATCAGGACCATATTTATTGATGATGTCCTGAGTTTGCGTAACCTGATCCTTGCGGCGTCGGTTACTTTGCCATAGGTTTTCATAAACGCAGTTGTGAAAATAGTAATGCTCTAAGTGTTTGAACTCTGCTTTTGCTGCTGAAAATAATTCAGCGATTCTTTGAATATGATCATCCATCGATCCACCTACATCCATCAAGAGTAAAACTTTCACCTGATTGTGGCGCTCGGGTCGCATTTGAATATCGAGCATGCCAGCATTAGCCGCGGTGAAGTGAATCGTTTTATCTAAATCCAATTCAAGGATGGAGCCTTCACGTGCAAAACGACGTAGACGACGCAGGGCAACCTTAATATTGCGCGTCCCGAGAGCAAGATTACTGTCGTAGTCTTTAAACTCTCGAGCCTCCCACACTTTAATTGCGGTGCGATTACCAGCACTTTCACCGCCAATCCGAATGCCTTCAGGGTGGTAGCCACTATGACCAAAAGGTGAGGAGCCGCCAGCTCCAATCCATTTATTGCCACCACCATGCCATTCTCTTTGCTCTTTCAGAAGCTCTTCAAGACGCTTTTTAAGCGCCTCAGGACCACCTAATTTTTGGAGTGCAGCTTTTTCTTCAGGTGTTAGTACGCGTTGAAGTTTTTTCTCCAGCCAATCTAAAGGAATGTCTGCTTGCAAGGCGATGATTTGTTCAACGCCATTGAAATATGCTCCAAAGACTTGGTCAAAGCGATCAAAGTGTTGCTCATCCTTAACCAAGGTCATGCGTGCCAATTGATAAAACTCATCAATGGAGGGCTCAATCACTCCAACTTTTAAAGCTTCAAGTAGGGTTAAAAATTCTCGAACGGAAACAGGCACCTTGGCCTCTTTTAGATTCAGGAAAAATTGAATGAGCATTCTTAGCGATGATTACGATTCATCATGATTAAACGTTCAAATAAATGAATGTCTTGTTCATTTTTGAGTAAAGCCCCATGCAAAGGTGGGACAACTAACTTTTCATCGGCGCTATAGAGTGCCTCTGCAGGAATATCTTCAGCTAACAAGAGCTTTAACCAATCAATCAACTCGGAAGTGGAGGGTTTCTTTTTAAGGCCGGGCAGGGAGCGCAATTGATAAAAGGACTTGAGGGCCGCATCAAGTAAATCTCTCTTAATGTTGGGATGATGAACATCCACAATGCTTTGCATAGTTGCTGCATCTGGGAAAGAGATGTAGTGAAAGAAGCAGCGCCTCAAAAAGGCATCCGGTAATTCTTTTTCATTATTAGAGGTGATGATGACTAGCGGGCGGTGTTTCGCTTTAATCAGCCCTCTGGTTTCATAAACGTAGAACTCCATGCGATCGATTTCACGCAAAAGATCGTTCGGAAATTCAATATCTGCTTTGTCAATTTCATCAATCAATAAAACAGTAGGCTCATCTGCTTCAAACGCTTGCCATAAAACACCTTTGACAATGTAATTACCAATGTCTTTAACTTTCTCATCACCAAGCTGAGAGTCGCGTAGGCGACTAACGGCATCATATTCATAAAGACCTTGCTGGGCTTTAGTGGTGGATTTGATGTGCCATTGCAATAAAGGCATATTTAAAGAGGCGGCAACTTCTTCGGCTAACATGGTTTTGCCTGTTCCAGGCTCACCCTTAATTAAGAGGGGGCGTTGTAACTGAATGGCTGCATTTACCGCCAATTTCAGGTCATCAGTTGCTACATAGCTTTGGGTGCTCTCAAAACGGGATTTAGTCTTCATCTTGGATTTGGCTTAAAAACGATTTATTGAGGCTTAAGTATAGGTAATGGAGGGTAAAGTTTCAGTGTTTGTACTAACTAGTGGTTTTGGAGGATGTGGGAATGCAAACCCTCCGCTATACTCTTCCCAACTTGATCTAAATCAAACTTTTTATCGATGATTTCTATGAAAAAACTCTACGTTCTTGCCCAATTAGCGCTAATTACGAGCCTAACTTCTGTTGCCTTTACATCCCAAGCTGCCGAGGTGACGGGTTCTGTTGAAGCGGGTAACGGTAAGGTTTGGCTTTGTACTGGTTGCCATTCCATCCCTGATTACCGTGCGGATTACCCTTTTATTTATAGGGTGCCAATGTTAGGCGGTCAAAATGCCGGCTACATCGCTACAGCTTTATCTGAATACAAGAAGGGCGAAAGAAAGCATCCAACGATGCGTTCTATTGCTGGTAGCTTATCGGATCAAGATATGGCCGATCTCGGCGCTTACTATGCTGCGCAGACTGCCAGCTCACCTAACAACCCATTGAAGTGATATTTAGAGGCACATTTATGAAAGTCGCGCTAATTACAGCCGTATTGTTGTCTAGCATTGGTTTAGCTAACGCTGCCAATATTGCAAATGGTCAAGCCTTGGTGGAGAAGGGTAATTGCACTTCTTGTCACGGAGCTGGCTTAAACGCCCCAATTTTGCCAACTTACCCTAAGTTGGCTGGTCAGTATCCCGACTACTTGTATTACGCTTTAAAAGCTTATCAAGTGGGCAATGGCAATGCGCAATATGGCCGTAATAATGCGGTGATGTCCTCCCAAGTTGCCGCGTTTAGCGATGCAGACTTGCACGACATTGCAGCTTATGTAAATTCCTTGCCAGGAAACTTCGTTATCAAAAAGTAAGCTATTACGATTTTGACTTTTGAGTTTCTTAATTAAAGGCTTAGATTAATCATCTAAGCCTTTGTTATTTATAGCTATTTAGTTGCTTCTAAACCATTAGCAAGATGGTTCCGCATTGCTAATTCTGCAGCTATTGAGTCACGCTTGAGGATAGCCTGAAGGATTTGACGATGCTCAAGCAAAGACTGATGGAGTCGTCCGCCATTAGCTAATGAGTTCCGTCTTTGTAACTTCAGAACTTTCCTTAAGTCGACAATGACACCATTCATCCACTTGTTACCCGCAATTTCTAGAATCAGCTCATGAAATCGGCTATTCACTTCAAAAAACTGTTCAATATCACGATCTGCAGCAGTCTTTTCAAGTCTTTGATGAATGTTATCGAGTAGGGTAAGCTGGTTTTCGGTGGCTTTAGAGGCAGTTTCTTTGGCTGCTTGACCTTCTAGAAGGGAGAGAATCATAAAGATTTGCTCTAGGTCACGGCGATCCACTTCAGTAACGTAGGCACCGCGTCGCATTTTCATGGTGACTAAGCCTTCAGATGCCAACACTTTGATGGCTTCTCTCATTGGCGTACGGCTAATACCAAACTGCAATGCTAGAGCTTGCTCATCTAACCAGCTGCCAGGAGCCAGTTCATGGGCAAAAATTTGCTCTCTGAGGTGCTCAGCTACCTCTTCATATAGGGGTCTATTATTCAGTTTTGTATTCATAATTATGTATACAGTATGTAGACAAATAAAAAATTGTCAAGCACAATAGATCTGAAAATTTTGTAAACATGCAATAAAGCCAACTGGGAGTGCTTTATGAGTACAAGTGAAAAAAAGCCTGCATCTAATTCATGGCCAAGTGTGCCGGAATCGAATTTGGATGCTTGGAAAAAATCCGCACAAAAATCCGCTCCTAATGGAGATGTCGATAAGCTTGGTTGGAATACACCAGATGGAATTCATCTAAAGGCCTTGTACACATCTGAAGATACAGATGGCTTGCAATATACAAATTCATTGCCGGGTTTCGAGCCATTCGTGCGCGGTCCACAGGCAACTATGTATTCAGTTCGTCCTTGGACTATTCGCCAATATGCCGGCTTTTCTACTGCAGAAGAATCCAATGCGTTTTATCGCAAAGCTTTGGATGCTGGTGGTCAAGGTGTTTCAGTGGCGTTCGATTTGGCCACACACCGTGGGTACGATTCAGATCATCCGCGCGTTACTGGCGACGTTGGTAAAGCGGGTGTAGCGATTGACTCTGTTGAGGATATGAAGATTTTGTTCGATAGCATTCCCTTGGACAAGGTTTCTGTATCGATGACGATGAATGGTGCGGTGTTACCGGTATTGGCTGGATATATTGTTGCCGGCGAAGAACAAGGTGTAAAGCAAGAGTTTTTATCTGGAACGATTCAGAACGATATTCTGAAAGAGTTCATGGTGCGTAATACTTATATCTATCCACCAGAGCCTTCAATGCGCATTATTGGCGACATCATTGAGTACACCGCTAAATACATGCCGAAGTTCAACTCGATTTCGATTTCGGGTTATCACATTCAAGAGGCGGGTGCTAATCAGGTTTTGGAATTGGCATTCACCTTGGCTGACGGTAAAGAGTATGTGCAAACTGCCCTAAAAAAAGGTTTAGATGTTGATGGCTTCGCTGGTCGTCTCTCATTCTTCTTTGCGATTGGTATGAACTTCTATTTAGAAGTCGCGAAGTTGCGCGCTGCACGGCTGTTGTGGTGGCGAATTATGAAGTCTTTTGAGCCTAAGAATCCCAAATCACTGATGTTGCGCACCCACTGCCAAACATCAGGTTGGTCGTTAACAGAGCAAGACCCATATAACAACGTGGTTAGAACGACTATTGAAGCTATGGCGGCAGTATTTGGAGGTACACAATCCTTGCATACCAACTCATTAGACGAAGCGATTGCATTGCCTTCAGAGTTTTCTAGCCGCATTGCACGTAATACCCAGTTGATCCTTCAAGAGGAGACTCATATTCCTAGCGTGATCGATCCATGGGCTGGTTCTTACATGATGGAAAGCCTCACTCAAGAGATGGCTGATAAAGCTTGGGAAATCATCCAAGAAGTTGATGGCATGGGTGGTATGACTAAGGCTGTTGAAAGTGGTTGGGCAAAGTTGAAAATTGAAGCTGCCGCCGCTGAAAAACAGGCCAAAATTGATTCTGGTTCCGACGTCATTGTTGGTGTTAATAAATACAAACTTGGCAAAGAAGATCTCGTTGATGTGTTGATGATCGATAACGATAAGGTTCGTGAAAGCCAGGTTGCTCGCTTAAATGACATCAAAGCTAAGCGCGATACCAGAAAAGTTGAAGCTGCCTTAGAGGCGCTTACCAAAGCCTCGGAAGAAAATAACGGCAACCTATTGGAGTTGGCGGTAAATGCAATGCGTTTACGTGCAACGGTCGGCGAAGTTTCTGATGCATTGGAAAAAGTTTACGGGCGCCATCGCGCCGATACTCAAAAGGTGACCGGTGTGTATGCAGCTGCCTATGACTCAGCCGAAGGTTGGGAAAAACTCAAAGAAGAAATCGCTGACTTTGCCAAAGAATTTGGACGTCGTCCTCGTGTGATGGTTGCGAAGTTAGGTCAAGACGGACATGATCGTGGCGCTAAAGTTGTGGCTACCGCCTATGCCGACTTGGGATTTGACGTAGATATCGGACCTTTGTTCCAAACCCCTGAAGAGTGTGCTCGTCAGGCTATTGAGAATGACGTTCACGCTCTAGGTATCTCGACATTGGCTGCTGGTCATAAGACTTTAGTACCAGCAATCATTGCAGAGCTTAAGAAGCAAGGTTCCGATGACATCATCGTTTTCGTTGGCGGCGTTATTCCACGTCAAGATTACGAATTCCTCTATGAGGCTGGTGTTAAAGGTATTTACGGTCCAGGTACTCCAATCCCAGCTTCGGCAAAGGATGTGCTTGAACAAATTCGTAAATCCGTAAAACCCGCCTAAGTACGGATCAATAAGCATGCTTAATGCTGCTGATCAAGATTTGGTGTCTGAACTCACCGGCGCACATACGCTTAAACAGCGACGTGCGTTGGCTAAGATCATCACCTTACTGGAATCAACTCGTTTAGATCATCGCAAACGCGCTGATGAAGTGCTCAATACCTTATTGCCTAAAACAGGAAAATCCTTTCGTTTGGGAATCTCTGGTGTTCCCGGTGTCGGAAAGTCCACCTTAATTGAATCTCTGGGGCTCTATTTGATAGAGAAGGGTCATCGTGTCGCTGTGTTGGCAATCGATCCTTCCTCCACCATATCTGGTGGATCTATCCTAGGTGACAAAACTCGCATGGAGCGGCTATCCGTTCATGACTGCGCATTTATTCGACCTAGCCCATCATCTGGAACACTAGGCGGTGTTGCCAAAAAAACGCGTGAAGCTTTATTGGTAGCTGAAGCTGCGGGTTACGATATTGTCATTGTGGAAACAGTCGGCGTTGGTCAAAGCGAAATTGCAGTAGCCGGCATGACAGATATGTTTTTACTATTGCAGCTACCTAACGCTGGAGATGATCTACAAGCGATTAAAAAAGGTGTAATGGAGATAGCGGATCTGATCGTCATTAATAAAGTGGATATTGATCCCAATGCCGCAATGCGTGCTCAGCTATTTATCACTAGCTCCTTACGTTTATTAGGTTTTCAAGGTAATCCAGACCATGCATCTCACATGCAAGAATTTTGGCATCCTCAAGTGATGAGTCTTAGTGCACTTCAGGGCACGGGCATCCCAGAGTTATGGGAAAAAATACTCGAATTTCAGCGGCTGCAAAAAGCTAATGGGAAATTAGACTCACGTCGTAAACAACAGTCTGGCGCATGGATGTGGGATCGCATCGATGCGGGCTTAAAAAATGCATTTCGTAACAATGTAGCAGTACAAAAACTTTTACCAAGCCTAAGTGCAGAAGTAAATCAAGGAACCATGGCCGCTTCTGTCGCAGCGAGACGTTTACTCGAAGCGATGGGACATGAATTTTTCTAAGGAGTCAGTATGAAGGAAATCATTCAACAGCTTGAAGCTAAGCGCGAGCTTGCCCGATTAGGTGGTGGGCAAAAGCGTATTCAAGCACAACATTCAAAAGGCAAACTTACGGCTCGTGAACGTATTGAGCTCTTGCTTGATGCTGGAACCTTTGAAGAGTGGGACATGTTTGTTGAGCACCGTTGTCATGACTTTGGTATGGCTGAGCAAACTGTTCCTGGTGATGGTGTAGTTACTGGCTACGGCATGATCAATGGCCGCTTGGTATTTGTATTTTCACAGGACTTTACGGTACTTGGTGGATCACTTTCTGAAGCGCATGCTGAAAAAATTTGCAAAATCATGGATCAGGCGATGAAGGTCGGTGCTCCAGTGATTGGTTTGAATGACTCAGGTGGTGCGCGTATTCAAGAGGGGGTGGCATCTTTAGGGGGTTATGCTGAGATTTTCCAGCGTAATGTCACTGCATCCGGCGTGATTCCTCAAATCTCCTTGATCATGGGGCCATCAGCTGGTGGCGCCGTGTACTCACCAGCCTTAACTGACTTCATTTTTATGGTGAAAGACAGTTCTTACATGTTTGTTACTGGCCCTGAAGTCGTTAAAACGGTTACCCATGAGGATGTCACTGCTGAAGAACTCGGTGGCGCTGTAACCCACTCAACCATTTCTGGT
>CAIYZI010000522.1 GCA_903930665.1 uncultured beta proteobacterium | reverse complement strand
CTACGAGGCGTTACTAAAAAATCACAAATTACCAAAACAGAATTGTTGGCCCAGCCAGAAGCGTTTGATTGAAGGCCAAAACCCGTGTACACGCTTTAAATCTACATCAATGGAAGTATTTTGGGTTTTTACACAGCCTCGACCCTTAAGAGACGGTCGCCAGCCATCAAAATTTACCGAAAAAAGAACTCCAAGAAAGGGATGGCATTAATCGAGTAGCTAACCAATTCCAAAGCAAAACAATATAAGTTCAATCCCCATGAGGGTCAACATACCAATCCATCCACTTTTCATGCGCAAGTAAAGTTTTGGTAGCTTTAAACAAGCTAATACAGCAAGGCTGCCAAATAAGAGTCCAGAGAATGCCAAAATAGAAAATGTTTGATATTCAATTTCAATAGGTGGGTAAATTAATAAATTTAATAGGGGTCTATAAAGCCAATATAAGATCATCGGCAATAAAATAATAAAGCTGCTCCCGCGAAGGAATTTTGTAATCCTTAAATAATCCAAAAATTCAATGCTCTCCCTTCTTTCTGGCGAAACCTCTAAGCCAATAGCAACTCTCATGAATTGACGATAAAAGGCAATGACAACTACCGGTACCAAGATCAGCAAAGAAAAAACCCAAAGCACTAGAAACTTGGTTGACAGGTAAGCGCTAGGATCATGAAATATTTTATCGATGGGGCTTATATATGCCCTTTCATCCCTTGCTAAAATTTCATCAAAAATTTGAATATCAGCTCTTGATCGAAGCTTCATGAGTAGTTGCTTGGCAATGTAATTACGCATCTGCTCTTCAGCAACAGCATTAACATTTACACGTGCTTCTACTAGGGTTACTGGATCAGAATAAACATCAAGCAACTTTAGCACAGCAATCCCTGTTTGATCTTGGGATTGCTCAACACTAATATCGCCTTTCTTTAGCCTTCTTAAGGCTTCTAAAGTGGTGGGAGTAAGTTGATCAGTACCTCTCCAAAAATTTTGGCGAATACTAGGTATTTTATTATCTTGCAACCACGGGACTAAGGTATTTAACGTCGGATCTTGATTTACAAAAGCTTGAACCTGATCCAATGTGACTGACTTAGTGGCATTAATCAATATTTGACTAAAGTGAAACGTTTCTCTGCCCTCTACAAATTCAGGATGCGACCTCAAATAACTTTCTATCTTACGAGGATCTGGTTTGGGCATTTCTGCTACATTGCCGCTCAAATAAAAATTCATTATCGCCTGACGTTTTAGTCGTTCAAGCTGTCGAACTGTTTGAGGGATTTGGCTAGTTGGGCTTTCTTCAAATGCCTCAGAGGCTAAGCGTTCGTTGATTAAATCACTCAGGGCAATAGTCTTGATGCGGGTAATGACATTGGGGTTAGTTACGCCTTGTAGACTTCTAGAAGCAGCCGCGTTGAGATCTGCCTTAGTAATTTCCTGTCCATTGACCATTGCAATAATATCTGATTTAGAAATTCTTTCCGATGGTGCAATAGGTGTATTTAAATTGGTACCACTGAAGTCAGCTTGAGCACAATAATTGAATGTCATGAAAAAGACCCCAATTAAAAATTGATTTACTTGGCGCATAGCATGAAGAAATATGATGGGGAGCTCTTGTGACGTCTTTGTTTTAATCCCAGGAAAAACCTAAATGAATTAGTTTTATTCATTAGGTATAGCTTGAATTGACAAATAATTGAAAGAAAATTTTCTCGAAGTAAATATCAAAAAGAGACAACACAACAAAAAGATTATTTTTGGTGCAACTTTGCCATTCATTTCAGGGGCGATAGTAAGACTTTTTGTATAGGCTTGGTAACCGGCAGAATTAGGCGGATTATCTGGTCCACTGCTGTAAGCGATATTTGCTAAGGAAGTTACGCCGATTTGAAGGCTGGTGTTTGAGTCATAAAGAGTAAGGAGTCCTTGATAATTTGAGTTATTGATAGGTTGATTAATGTCTTGCAAGGTGTAGTAAACCGTAGAGCTACCATCAGTAAATGCGTTAGATTTAAAGCTCCAACAACTGGTGCCGCAAGTGCCAGGGGGTGCAAAAGTGCCCATATTTGGAATAGGCGTTTCATAGATTTCCGCTAATGCACGAGCTTGCACTATGTCATCAGCAGTAGTTGAAAAGTTTTGAACTCCGTACCTGTATCCATCAATTAAGGCGTCCTCTTGTACTACAAACATACCGATGAAAGTGGCATTATTTCCAACTGGATTTTCACTAACAAAGCTATAGTACGTAGGGGTACCGTAAACAGGAACGGCGATACTTGAGGCACAAAGAGAAAGCAATCCCAACCAAATTGCTGCCTTTAGCGCAAAAGATATATAGGTATTGAACACGGACCACTTTAATAAGGGCAACCGAGTACCAAATTGAATTTGGTAGATATTTTTGAAAAATCAATTTCGGATGGTGTGACCTACTCTAATTCGCTAGAGAGGACGACTGTTACGCAGGATTAAAAGATCCAAGTGCTGTAACAGTTATCAGCCTTGACCTAGGATTTATCCTACTCCTTCCAGAGAGAAATAGATAGAGTAGTTGTATAAGTTTAGTTAAAACGGCAATCTAAGGTCTTAATGAATCTTTTATTGCTGGTGCCGCTGCTGCTATTGGGGTTCGAAACTAGTTATTTAGGCTCTTGGCTAACGTCGCTACGAGACTTAGATCGGCCACTCAGTCCGCTTAAACCCCGTAGGCCCAACCCGACCCATAGCTGCCGTTCTCCCAAAAGCAAAATCACCCGAAGGTGGCGTTGCTGACATCAAACTTAAGGAAACTTAAGCAGTTAGCGCTACTTCCGTGCTTTCTTTCTTACGACCCATCAAGAAGAACAAGGAGCCGAGCAATAGTCCGACTTGTGGGATAAGAGAAGCATTCATTTCAGGAGCAGCGCCGCCGCTACCACTACCGCCCCCAGCGGCAGAAACTACTAAGTTCCAATCGTTGGCAGCACCTTTGCCAGCATCAAATTGAAGTGAATAAGTGTATGCGCCACTATCAATAGTTCCAGTAGAACCAGTCACATTATTGATGGTAGACAGCCCCTGTAGAACATCGCTGTAGGTATGCGCTGTAACTGTTGAGCTTGGGTCAATACTAAAGTTAAAAGCAGTACCTGTAGGGTTGGTTAAAGCCAATTGACCATAGTTAGTGTATGAATTAATGATGACGTTGTAATTAGATGGTAGGTTACCTGTATAGGTTAATGCTGTAGTAGCTGGTGTTGAGCTATTTCCACCTTGAGAGTTCGTCAGGGTAGTGATTGAGCCTTGATTATTGATACCGTAAAAGCCTGCGGTGGGGGCAGTGATAGAGCCTGTATTCGTAATGCTATTGATAGTGCCGGAGTAAAAGGGGATATAAATGGCAT
>CAIYZI010000521.1 GCA_903930665.1 uncultured beta proteobacterium | reverse complement strand
CCCACCGCATTCTGGGCAAGAAAAAGGGAGTGACTGCTATTGCTATTGAATACGTAGAGCCAGACTGCTGGTTTGTGGGGGGCAAGCTATTGAGTGAACAAGACAAAAATAGCTTTTACTTTGATATCAAGATTACCGATGAAACAAATACAAAAGACGAGAAAGCCAAGTACATCAAAGAAGCTTTTGTGGGGTTTGAGCGCATTCTAGGCAATCTTCATGAAGAGAGCTATATCTACGTGCAAGATGTCAGGGCTGCCAGCTATGGCTATGGTGGAAAGACCCAGGAATATCGATATCACCAATAAGAACCGAGTAAGTGTCGCTTAACGCGACACTTGACGTAGAATAAACCGAAGCAGTTATCACCGCAATTCACAAAGAAGGTAAGCATGTTTAATGGCATCCTGGGGAAACTCGAAAAGCTAGACCTCAAACTTACACAAGGCTATGAAAATCACCAAGAAGCCACACGCTTACTGATTGCAGAAACTGAATATTATTTAAATTATGAATATGGGATGATCGCCCCTTGGGAGGCAAGAGAGCTGGAAGCAGCTAAAAACTTTGCAGATTCCAATTGGCTCAAAGCAGCAACCCAAGCAATTGCAATCGCTTTAGTAGTGTCTGAATATGATGATGAGGAGTATTGGGGTGGATATACCTATACCAACAAGGATGCCGTTAGAACTCCTCGACGGATTTAATTCATATAGAATGCTCTAAAAATGACTGCTCGTTTCTTAGGTTTTATCAAACTAAGAGATATTGATGACTTTGAGATTTACCGAAGCCAAGTTGGGGCAACGGTAGAAAAATTTGGCGGAATAGTTTCATTTGGGTGAGCGTCTAGTCCGGTATTTTGGAATGATCTGAACTTTGAAGAATTTGATTCTTTTGTTCAACTTGAATTTCAAAGTGAGCTTGTGGCAAAAAACTGGGTTACAAGTAAAGAGTATGCCGCCCTACTAAAGATACGCAGCAAAGCTATGGATTTAACACTCATCCCAATCAATAACACTTAATATATGAAAAAATGAGCTGGTACAAGTCCATACCAAAAGCAGCCAACATATTGACTGTAATAGCATTTATCGGGTTGGCTATCAAAGCATCCTATTTAAATCAAATACCAAGCCCTTATATATGGATGGTGAACACAGGCCCCATTGTAGAGGGGGTCCTATGCTCAATAATTGCAAGCTATATCTTTTTCCTTTTTGTAGTTCACATAAGGGAAGAATCAGATAGGCATACTATTGCTCCATATTTAGATAAGCACATTGCGAGAATAATTGGGGAATGCAACTCTCAATTAGGTGAAATTAGTAAAGCCGCAGGAATTTCACTTTCATTTGAAATCTTAACTTTGCAGGATGTATCTGCCGCTTTTACACAGCTATCCCCATATTCAAACGCCCCACTACTTTTAGCAATGCCAGCAACTTATGCAAACTGGCTGCAATACCTTGAATACCATAATCAAAGAACAAAAGAGTGTATAAAAAGAGTTTTAGATCAATCTAGATATTTGACGGCGCAACAAATCGCCCTACTAACAGCAATTGATGATTGCAGTCATTTTCACTCGATAAAATTAATTCAATTTCAAAAAATTAATAACTTAAACATGGCGCCATTTGCTTCGTTATTTTTCGACTATTGCAATCATTGCAATGAGTTAAGAATATATTACGATAATAATTAAACGCCACAATCTGAGAAAAACTATGGATAAAATAATCTACGATTTAAATGATGAGCCAGTTGGCGTACTTGATGGCAACACAATTTATACGTTTGATGGCTATCCAACAGCTTATCTATACAATGGTCGAGTCGTGGTTGGCTGGAATGGGATTGAATTATGTGTGTTTCAACACGGTGAATTCCTTGATAGAGGAGAACGAAAAATTGGATCGCTTACTCCAATAAAATTTAATCCTAATTCGCCCCCAAGAAGGCCTCTACAAAAATACCCTCCAGATACAAAATCGCTATATCCTCCCGCCAATAAATCTAAGCCCAAAAATCGAGTTTCGGACCCTCAATCATTAGGACAAATTATTAGAAGCGGCGCCAAGGGAACTCTTCCGCCTCCATCGCCTAAAAGCTTGCCAAATCATCCTGTCCAGCCTTAATTTTCTGCCTAGCCCGCTCAGCCTTAATAGCCTGCTGATCACGCTTTACACGATCCTTCATTGATTTCAGCCTAGCTTGCTCTGGGCTTAGAGGCTTTTGTGGGGCTATTTCATTGAATCTCATAACTATCCGATCTGCAATGGTTGATGTGGCACATTTT
>CAIYZI010000520.1 GCA_903930665.1 uncultured beta proteobacterium | reverse complement strand
TATGAGTAATTTAATTTTAGATGCCTACACTCACGCGATAAAAAAATGTGAGGATAAGATTTTACTTTCCTTTGCTATTCACTTGGGAACTGTGGTTTCAGATCTCATAAAACTCCCCGCGAGTGATTCTATTGATTTACTGTTTAAAATCTATTCTATATATTGTGATGAGGCGGAATTGCGAGGACTGATTGTAATGGAGGAGGAATAATATGATCTGGCCATATATTTTATGTGCTTTGATTTTATCTAACGGTATTTATTGGAGTGTGTTTCATGGCAAAAATTAAACCCTATTTCAAAGGTGACTTTACATCTGAGATAATGCTTTTGGCTATGAGATCGAATATGAGCGTTGATCAAATAAAATTCGAAATTGATCTTTTTTTAGAGCTTTTAAAAGACGCAGAAAAATGGAGAGCTCGAAATGAAACCGCTGCGCCTCCTCCGTAAACGCGCAGGCTTTCGTTATCGTTATTATCCCAATTGCGAGGCTTCCGCATGGCTTTGCGAATTGCTACAGGCTAAAAGTTTAACCCAATTTCAAATTGAAGGCTTTCGCAAATTCATGGGCATGCAAATTGATATTGAAATTCACTCACAAGCTTCGAGCAAATCCAATTGAGTTTCATCATCTTTCGGCAAATTCTGATAATATTCCAATCGTTTTCGAGCAATTTCACAATACTCTGCTTGCTTTTCAATGCCGATGGCTTTAACGCCTAGTTGATGGGCTGCGATGATGGTAGAGCCGGAGCCAGCGAAGGGATCGAGTAAGATGCCGTCTTTTGGGGGCATGATGAGGGTGATTAGATAGCGCATGAGTTTTAGAGGTTTAACAGTCGGATGGTTGTTCTTCTTAGGAAGTCTTTGTTGCTCATTTTCCATACGCAGATCATTCAAACGAGGCGTAGCGAAATGAGAGTTTTCAGTCACTTTATCTAATAAATCCTCCAACCCCTCATTCCTTTCCCTCGATGATGTCTTAGCGCAGTAGAAGAACCTGCTTGCACCCGTTGCCGCATCCGATTTATAAAATCTTTCTGTTCCTAATGTTGATCCAGCTTTTCCATATATTTTATTTTCTACTCTTGGCTGGCCAGTTAAATCACCTGTTTTACATGGCCCACTCTGCTCATCGAGCATCTTAGCGGCACAATGCGGAGATCGCACCTCTTCGCCAGTTTCAATAAAATATTTCAGCCATTTTTCTGGTATATCGCAAGCAAGAACCTTAAGCGTTCGTTCTCTAATCTCAATGCTCGGAGTTCCTTGAGAATCTCCTTGTGTTCCATTTTGTGAGTCGAGTTGCTCATCATCTCCAAATTCTCTATTCGATTGTCGTCCTTGACTCCGTTCCGATGGTGAACAACTTCCGCTCGCGTTAAGGGGCGGTTCAATAATGTTGCCATTATTATCCGATGTTCCGCAATCCCTGGTCGTTTCGTCATCTGTTTCGCAAGAATTCGTTGCTCTTCTGTCAGCTCCAGCAAGTTGATGTGGCGATAGCCTCGACTGTACCAATGACCCTGATATTTGTGATTGGATTTGCCCTTTAACATCTTCCTGTTCTGTCGCATCCTCTGAACAGATTCCTTTTTGTGCTTTTTCCCCCACATCGGATGTTTCTCTTTTTTCATTCTCTCTGTGAGAGCCAGCGAGTAGCACATTCGACTGCAAAACTGGGCTTTGTTCTTTTTTACGCGACTTGGATAAGTTTCTATTTTCTTCTGACAAACCAGACACTCTGTAATCACAATAATACTCCTGAATGACCGCTATTATATCACTCGGAATGTTGTCTTTCAAGACTAAAACTCGTTCATTAAACTCATCGAATATGACGTTTGCGGGCCAGCGGCCTTTGGAAGTTTCACCAATAGCCGTGCTTCCTCCAAATCCTCCTTCATATAATGTTCCGACTTCTCTCCCATTACCACC
>CAIYZI010000519.1 GCA_903930665.1 uncultured beta proteobacterium | reverse complement strand
TTATAAATATTATATTATTAAATGAATAATAATTACTATTAAATCCATATAAAACAGAGGTTTATATATAAATATCCTTATATATTGATTGTTAACTGAATGTATTTATAATAATCTGCAGATAATGGACCTTATCCATTGTTGCAACCATGTTATTCGGAGAAAAAATATATGTCTTCTTATAAAGATCTTTTAGCCCAACGCGAACAGCTGGATAAACAAATTAAAGAAGCGATTCAGCGTGAAAAGGCGGATGGCATTGCGAAAGCAAAGTTAATCATTGAAGAATATGACCTAACTGCTGCCGATTTATTTAGTCGTAAATCAGGCGTACGCAATGCTAGCGGCAAAGTAGCTCCTAAGTATCGCAATCCCGCTACTGGCGAGACTTGGACTGGACGCGGTAAGGCGCCAAAATGGATTGATGGTAGAGATCGCACCAGCTTTTTGATCTAAGCTACTGAATTAACTGAATTATTAAAAGGCCGTCATTGACGGCCTTTTTTCGTTCTGCTGTTCTAGGCGCAGTTTTAAGGAAGTTTCTGAGACAGAGCTTGTAAAAATAAAGGCTCAAGACTCTCTGGAAAGGCTTTTGAGGTCTGCGATAGATCTATCGCAGAATTGCCTGAGTGATAGCTAATAATGATCCGATTCTGGATCAAAAGCTTGTTTTCGGGTGCGGAAGGCATGTTTTCAGATGGAAATTGTGCTATTTCTAGGTTTTTTAACTGACAAATATTAGGGTGTAGTTTTGCAAATTCTTCATCTATTAGTATAGGAATACTCCTTGTATCCTTGTTTTTATTGAGATAATTTAACAAATGCACCTGTTCGATTTGCGGTATTTGGGCATCTAGAAAGATCAAATCTGGAGATAGGGAGACCGCCTTCATTAGACCCTCTAAGCTATCTTCGGTCACATGCATATCAACCTTTAATTGCCATGATGAAATGGAATCTATTAGCTGAAGGCTATTTTCGATATTCTTAAATATCCCCATTGCCACACAGTTTTGCGTGCATTTTTGGCGCATTGCTTTTTTGCGTCTAAGTAACTGTTGTTCTAGTGAAGTCGCTAGTATCCGTCGATGTCCACCTCGTGTTTTCCAGGCAACTAATTCGCCCAATTCAACCATTTTTTGAACTGTACCAAGAGAAACCTGCAAAACTTTGGCGCTTTGTCTGGTGCTTAAGTATTCCATTTCAGGGGTAATGTCTTTCATATTTCCTTAAATCTCGTTAATACATTTGAAGATTTAAAGAATAAAAAGCCTATTGATTGGAATCTGTCAGTAATTACTTAAAACGATGTAGGAAAGTTCCTATAAAAGAAATAGCTTAGATAGGGGCTTTCCCGTGTTTGGGCTTAAATCAGGGAAAGTCCTTCATCTATCTATGGTTACTCGTGTTAAATTAGCGCCTAGTAACAGTATTTGCACGGATCAATTCGTTAACCGGTTAAGCCGTACGGCGGATGGTTTTAACCACAGTTTTTATTCGGGAAACCCGATGAAAGGTGAGCATCATGATGCAGGATCAAAGAGATAACTCCTATCTCTTCGGCGGAAACGCCCCCTACGTAGAGGAACTCTACGAATCCTACTTGTTAGATCCAGCTTCGGTTGAGGATCATTGGCGAGATTATTTTGATAATGTGAAACAGGCTCCAGCCGTAGATGGTTCTTCTAGAACTGATATTGCTCATGGCCCGATTGTCGCCTCCTTTGCCGAGCGTGCGAAACAAGGACCAATTAGAACTGTTTCAGATTCAGCCGACTCAGAAATGGGACGTAAACGCGTTGCCGTTCAGCAGTTAATTGCCGCTTACCGTAACGTCGGTAATCGCTGGGCCAATACAGATCCGTT
>CAIYZI010000518.1 GCA_903930665.1 uncultured beta proteobacterium | reverse complement strand
CAACGCAGGCCTCTAATATTTCTGTGCCGAACTCTTCAGCGCGATGCCATTCTTCTTGGTCAGCGCCATTAAAGAGGATAAGTGGATGCATATTGCCATCACCTGCATGGAAGACGTTTAGACATGCTAGTCCATATTTCTTTTCCATGCCATGAATGCGCTTAAGAAGGGTTGAAATATTTCTGCGGGGAATCGTTCCATCCATGCAGTAGTAGTCTGGAGCTAAGCGTCCCGCTGCTGGAAAAGCGTTTTTACGACCACTCCAAAATCTCAAGCGCTCCGCTTCATCCTGAGAGACTTGTATGCCGCTAGCACCAGCTTTTTGAAGCACTTCTGTCATGCGTTCAATTTCCTCGGCAACCTCTTCAGGAGTGCCGTCTGATTCACAGAGCAAAATTGCTTCTGCTTCTAGGTCATAACCTGCATGGACAAACTCTTCAACAGCCCGCGTAGTGGCCTTGTCCATCATCTCTAATCCTGCTGGGATGATTCCGGCGGCAATAATGGCAGCAACTGCATTGCCACCTTTTTCAATATCGTCAAAACTAGCCATAATGACACGTGCGAGCTTCGGTTTAGGTAACAGTTTGACCGTGACCTCAGTAACTACTGCGAGCATACCTTCGCTGCCCATTAGCACTGCAAGTAAATCTAATCCAGGGGAGTCTGGAGCAAGGCTGCCAAATTCTACAATCTCACCATTCATCAAAATAGCGCGGACTCGAAGTACATTGTGAAGGGTCAATCCATATTTCAGGCAATGTACTCCACCTGAATTCTCATTAACGTTACCGCCGATTGAGCAGGCTATCTGAGAGGATGGATCTGGTGCGTAATGCAGACCAAGATGTGCAACAGCCTCAGATATCGCTAAATTTCTCACCCCCGGCTGAACTACTGCTGTACGGGTAAAGGAGTCAATACTCACAATTTTTTTGAGTTTTGCCAGCGATAAAACTAAACCCTGTGCAATGGGCATCGCCCCGCCAGATAGTCCCGTACCCGACCCTCTGGGCACAATGGGAACCGCTAAGGCATGGCAAATCTTTAAAATTTGCGCGACTTGATCTTCTGTTTCGGGCAAAGCCACGGCTAGCGGCATACGTCTATATGCGGCTAAACCATCACATTCGTAAGGAATTGTGTCCTCAGGCTCCCAAAGTAGATGGCCCTCCGGGAGGATTGGGCGCAAAGCCGAAACAAGTTTGGATTGAAGGGCGGTAATAGCCGCTAGATCGGGGGGTGGGGTCACCATATTCATGTGGATCATTTTAGCCATTTACCTATAATTAGTGCATGGGAAATCGACTTTCGAAAATTGCTACCAGAACCGGTGATGCCGGTATGACAGGTTTGGGCGATGGCAGCCGCGTAGAGAAGGATCATTTGCGGATTTGCGCGATGGGGGATGTTGACGAGCTGAACTCTGAAATCGGGGTTTTGCTGACTGAGCATTTACCTGAAAGTGTGACAAATGAGCTTTTAGAGCTTTTATTGCAGGTGCAGCATGACCTATTCGATTTAGGTGGGGAATTGTGTATTCCCAACTACACACTGTTAAAGCCAGGGCAAGTGAAGCAGTTGGACGTTTGGCTTTCTCAATACAACGAAACCCTTCTTCCTCTAACTGAATTCATTCTTCCGGGCGGAACGCGTGCTGCTGCTCAGGCACATGTTTGCCGTACTGTTTGTAGAAGAGCCGAGCGCTCTGTTGTTCGGTTAGGCTGGGATGTAGAAATTCATGAAGCACCTCGCCAATATTTAAATCGTCTTTCCGATCTTTTATTTGTTTTGGCAAGAGTGCTGAATCAGGCTGCTGGTGGTTCGGATATCCTTTGGAACCACTCAAAAAAACAGGCTAAATAAATTTAGCCTGTTTAGATTGTCTTAAATAGACTTTTTGTTACTTTACGCTTCTACGCTTTTTCACTGCCATAGCTAAACGCTCTAATACCTTCACTGAGTCACCCCAGTTAATGCAGGCATCGGTAATGCTTTTGCCGTACTCTAAAGTGTTCGGATCATCTTTACCTGGAGTAAATTTTTGCGCGCCACCATGAAGATGACTTTCAATCATTACGCCAAAAATTTTGTGTGAACCAGATTCAATTTGTTCGGCAATATCTTCGGCTACAACAATTTGACGTTCATGCTTCTTGCTGGAGTTGGCGTGCGATAAATCCACCATCAAACTAGCTGGAAGCTTTGCTGCTTCTAGCTCAGAGCAAGCCGCTTGGACATACTTAGCTTCATAGTTAGGCTCTTTACCGCCACGCAGAATCACGTGGCAATCTTTATTGCCCTTTGTTTCCACAATGGAAACTTGACCATTCTTATGCACTGATAAGAAATGGTGTGGACGTCCAGCTGCCTGAATGGCATCGGTGGCGATTTTGATGTTTCCATCAGTACCATTTTTGAAGCCAATCGGCGCAGATAAACCGGAAGCGAGTTCGCGATGCACCTGACTTTCAGTAGTACGCGCACCAATAGCACCCCAAGAGATGAGGTCAGCAATATATTGTGGAGAAATCACATCCAAGAACTCGCTACCAGCCGGCATACCCAAACGATTAATTTCCATGAGTACTTGGCGCGCCATGCGCAAGCCTTCTTCTATGCGATAGCTCTCAT
>CAIYZI010000517.1 GCA_903930665.1 uncultured beta proteobacterium | reverse complement strand
GACGAGATGACCGGCGGTTCTTTACATGTCGATTGGTGGAATACCTCCAATGTGTCGCTTGAATACAGCGCTAACGGAAACCTAGATACGCCAGCTACCTTTGGCAACATCATGTTCTCAGCCATTGATGGTGGTCCAGATGGTGATCCTTCTACTGGAAACATCGCTGGCATCACTAGTGCCCAGCTCGCCAACCTGAACATCAGCTTTGATGGCATTGATGGAACCGGACACTATACTACGGTGGGCCAGCAGGCCAGCATGCATGATCTCTTTGCCGCCTTGCAATCAGCAGAATACGAATCGGTGAACTATGCCTTTGGTTGGTATGTTGGAACCGATCCCATCACTGGCTTTACTGGCAATGTGGGGGTATTGGCCTTTGATCCGAACGGCGCTGGGCATACTACCGCAGTAGTCTATCTAGATGGAGTTACGGATCTGACGGTCAATAATCTGCACAATAATATGACGCCCTCCTAGAAATATTATTTTAGGATCGCTTCATTACTAGGGTTCAAAGGAGTGTCTCGCAAGCGTCATTCCTTTGAATTGGATAGATAGCAAAAGTTTTTTATGTGCTATTTTTATGTTCTAGTCGCGCGTTTGGATTGCCAGTAAAAACCGGCTGCGCACCCTATTGCGTAAACGGTGTAACTGACGAGATAGGACATGCCGATCCATTGCAGGCTTCGACTAAAGCCTAAGATAAGTAAGAGCGTAAAAAGCGGTTGGCTAAACAACTCCCAAAAGGCAATTTGTCTTGTGCTGCGCTGCGCATATAAACCAATGACAAAAATGGCTGCCAAAATACGAACGAATTCACCCACCCAAAAGAGGGCGGATGTGGAGCGCGAAATTTCCAGCTGTGCAGTGTATAAGACATGCAAGAGATCATTTTGAAATATCAAAGCAAGTGCAAAATACAGCAAACACGGCAGACCCACCCAAACAATGATTTTGCCAATTTGGCTTCTTAGCTCGGCGGTCAATACCTGCCGACTCAGTAAAGGCAGGAAATAAAAATTGAGTACGGTCTGGGCGCTATTAAGTGCCCATGCTGAAATATCCCAAAGTGCAGTGACACTACCCAACGCATCCCAATTAAGGTGATTGGCAATGGTGCTGCGGCCAATAAAGACGCTCGCTGGGGTGAGTAAACCAGTCGAAAAACCGGCTGGTAAGTAATGCATTAGTGGTTTTGAGGCGGCTATTATTTCGGATCTGGTGAAGGGGGAATGTTTAAAAAGTTGGGTGACAAGAAGTCCGTGACATAGCAGGAGGATCGCAATATTACAAAGTAGGGCTTTTTCAATTAAAGAAGTCCAGTTGAGATAACCTCCTGCGATCAGAAGCATCACAACGGGAACATTGGTGAGAGCAAGTAAGCCTAAAACCTTCACTCTTTGATTTTGACCCAGCCAGTAGCCTGTCACTAGAGCAATCGGTGTGCTCAAAAGACCGCAGGCGCACGCTAAGGAAAATGGAGTGGGCTCACCGATTTCCAGCCCAAGCCATTGCGCTATTGATGGTCCTGCAATGAGGGTGGTCAGTCCAATGGGGGCAGTGATCATAAGACCAAGTAGATAACCCACTTTTAATAAGGCCACATGCTTTGTTTTAGAAGATTGCGCTGTGAGTACGGTTAGGCCAATGCCGATGCTAAGTGCATTGGGGGCGGCAATTAAATCAATCACGGATTGCAGTTGGGCCCATTGCCCTAGCAAGCTTAAATTGCCAACCACCACCCAAATTTTATCAAGGGCCGATCGATATAGCGGCCCCCAAAGCATAAGGCAAAGAAATACTAGTAGTGAGCGCACCTTTAGTGCACTTAAAAAAAGTGTGAAGCCGGTGCGCCTGCTGCGCTTAGTTGGGCTCACAGAAAAGCCGAGGCTTTAAAGCCCAGGCGACAGGAGGGCTTGAAAAGCATCATTCAAAATAATTCATCTTATGAATTTGGTGATTTAAGAGCAAAGACAGTTTTGGTAACCTACTCCCTACAAGGCTCAATA
Source organism: uncultured beta proteobacterium (assembly GCA_903930665.1). GTDB lineage: Bacteria > Pseudomonadota > Gammaproteobacteria > Burkholderiales > Burkholderiaceae > Polynucleobacter. The sequence goes on along the minus strand of CAIYZI010000517.1, from coordinate 5,614 downwards.
CAAGCGCTAGTCTGCAGACTTTTTTGCTAGTTGCTTATTAAAAAAAGTAGTAAGTGCAAATCGCCGAACTTTTCCCATCGGGTTTCGGGGGATAGCATCGATTTTAAAGATCATCGCTGGGGCTAGGTGTGCACCAAGTTCTTTCAATAGATCGTGGCTTAGCTTGTCCATGTCAAACTCCTCTCGAGTGACGATGGCTACCGCTAGATCCATCATGCCCTCTTTATTTTGTACTGCAAAGGCTGCGCCATCTTGGATTTGTTCGTAATCGAGTAAAAACTGATCAATCTGATTGGGGTCAATTTTAATGCCTCCCCGATTAATTAATTCATTAGCTCGTCCTAAAAGTTCAAACGCCCCATCTGGCAGAATTTTTCCCATGTCACCAGGATAAAACCATCCCTCCCTGAAGCAGTCATCGCCAACTTCTTTTGGATAGTAATAGCCGCTAACGATGGTGCTCGATTTCACGCGAATTTGACCCGGTTGACCAGCGGGCAAAGGTTGATCATCGTTATTGACTATTTGCAGTTGGGTTTCTGGATGGGGTCTTCCTACTACCGCTAGATTGGGGGTCATGAGTGGGCGGCAAGATGTGCTAAATCCAGCCTCTGTTGAGCCATACATATTGGTAATGTTGGGACTTAAATTGGTTTTAATTTTTTCAAGTTGGGTTTTGGTGATTTTTCCGCCGGCGAAGTAAACCTCTGAAAGAGACGGTAGGCTTTGCTTTTGCTCGCTCAAATCATGGATCAGATGGGTTAAGTGCATCGGTGAGCCAAAGAGCGATTTGATAGAAAAACGTTTGATCAGTTCAATTGTGCTTGCATTATTGGTGGAGCAAAAAAGAGGGGTGCCAGTGATCAGGTGGCTCACGCCATCGATAATGCCACCGCTAGTAAATTGAGCCATCAACTGAATCAAGGAGTCGGCATGTTTTATGGCCAAGATATAGTCTTTTGCTCTATTGATGACCTGTCTTTGGGTATACGCTACGATCTTATTTTGACCGGTTGTGCCGCTGGTGAACACAAGGCGAAATGGGGTATCGGGCGCAGGCAGTGGCTTTTGCCCAATAAAAAAAGACTGGGAATTTAAATCCGATAACCAGGCTGCGTCAAGAGTGATTTGTTTTTCAGGAGAAACCCCAGTTATCGACTCGCTCGTAATCACCCAATCGTATGGCATCACATCAATCGGGTTGTCAGCAAAGCAAGCACAGGTTGTTAGCCCCTCGTGCATTAACGCAAGCGTAGCGATCCAATCCATAAATTTTGTTGGCAAAATGGTGATCGCGAGTTGGCCTGGCAAAACCCCAGCCATCCTAAACTTATTTGCCGCTTTTTTGACCAAAACCAGCAACTCTTGAAAGGTCAATTGATGTTCTACGCTTGCTAGCGCAAGTGCTTTTGGCTTGTTATAAGCTTGAAAAATTAAGTAATCAATTGGACTGGACATAGTATTGGGGTAATAGAGTTAAAAAGCGGGTGGGTTAAAAGGGTCTTCTATTTAGAATAATGAGTATAGCGGGCAGCCCTGCGATGCGTAAAATTGAGGAGATTAGGGTAGGGCTAAACGCTTGATTTGGTCTCTAGACTGCTTTTCGATTGAGCGGGGTATATTGGTTTACAATTATTTTTATCGTAACGACCGTGGAAAACAATCATGATTTTTAGTATGCTTTTGATGGACCGTGCAGATACTGCTAAATTGCGTGCAGAGCACCGCGAAGCACATGTTGCTTTCCTGGGGAAATTATCTAATCGAGTTTTGTTTGGTGGCCCACTAAAATCGGATGACGGTAGTGTGACATTGGGAAGTTTATTAATTGCTGATTTTCCAGATAGAGACGCCGCCAATGCGTGGATTAAAGAAGATCCCTATGTCAAACATGGCGTGTATAAAAAACCAGTGATTCATGCCTTTGTCAATATGTGGCAAAAAAAATAAGACTGGCTTGATCTGCGCCAGTATTTTGAGTCTTCAGGATTGGCGCTCCCTAAGGCAGTTTTAGCCTCAACTTATTTGTTTTAATCCACCCACGGTATTGATCAGTACTCCATGAGTTTGTGCTGTGATTGCTTTTAGTTGTCCTCCAAAAAAGAAGCTTTCGTCACTAGAAAGAGTTATGCTCGGTCCATCTCCTAGGAAAGTGGCAAGCCCATCTACTTCTCGCAAACAATAAAACAATCTGGCGCGATCAATGAAAAAGTTATTGGCCCTCAGCCCCATTTTTAAGTAATATTTTTATCTGGTACTGTTGAAAATAGAGCTCCAAAGGCGGCATAAAAATGGCACGATTGATTAACGGCAATTGCATCAGAATCGCTCCAAGGGAAAATTAAGTAGTTTAGACTTCTTAAATAGCCATTCAGCTTATGAATACCGTCTTTAGAAAGATGTTTGAACTCAAAATTGATGATATCTGGATGTGTTTTTTCAAGGTTGCAGCAATAAAGAACCTCATCATCCATTCCCTCGCAATCAACATTTAGCAAATCAATTTTAGTTGGAAATTTATGCTGGATTAGGATGCCCTCAAGGTTATTGCAACTGACTTGTAACTCTTCTATTGAGGTTTCAACGTTGATCGACGAGGGTATATTACCGCGAACATGCTTGAGGACATGCTCTTTCGTATGCGAGGTAAATCCAGTGGGAACTCGATAGGATGGTGAGTCATGTAAGTGCTGCCGCATCAAATTCCCCCAGAGTTCCGGTTTGAGCCGGTATAGCATCAATTCTTGGCTTGGCCCAACTGCAGTAATGGCGACAGTAAACTTTGGGTGGAGTTGATAATTTTCAAGTAAAAAGGGAATGACTTCGATTTGCGGCTCTATTAGCAGTATTCTTGTCCGATTTTGGTTTTGCATGACGACTTGATAAATGGGGTCATTAATTCGTCCATCATTCGCGCAGATCTGAGCAATGTTAGTGTTAATCCTATTTTTAATATAGGTGCTGATCAGTTGCTGATAAAAATCATCAATCATCGTTGATTGGTATTAGATTTTGGGAGTAATGCGCAATATGCCATATGTATGATTTTAAGTTGTATTTGCCCATTGCCATTCTTTTTAGTTGGCGGCCCACGGGAAGTATGACAAACTAAGTTGCCTTAACTGAACTTGATATTCTTATGCTCAATCAAGATGATAATGATAAATTGACCAAAATTGGTCCCAAAACTCCCATGGGTAACCTGCTACGGCAGTATTGGATGCCCGCAGCATTATCAAGCGAGTTATCTGCTTGCGATAGTGAGCCCTTGAGAGTAAAGCTGTTGGGGGAAAATCTCATTGCTTTTCGAGACACACATGGGCAAGTTGGTTTAGTCTCTGAGCAGTGCCCACATAGAGGGGCCTCCCTTTTTTTTGGACGCAATGAAGATGCAGGACTTCGCTGTGTTTATCATGGCTGGAAATTTGATATCAATGGAAGGTGCGTTGACATGCCCAACGAGGCCTCCGATTGCCCGCTCAAGGGAAGGGTTAAATTACTTGCCTACCCATGTCAAGAGCGTAATGGGGTGATTTGGGCTTATCTAGGGCCTCGTGATACCCCGCCGCCACTGCCTAAATTGGAGTGGAATTTACAGCTAGATGGAACAACCTTTTTGTGGAGAGGCTATCGAGCTTGTAACTGGGTTCAGGCAATGGAGGGCGATTTAGATAGCTCACATATTAACTTTCTGCACCGTACTCTGAATCCGGACGATCTTTCAACTGTCCCTGGGGTGCCGCTTCCAGGTTACGCTACTGCAGGTATTCAGCTATTGCAAAATGGAGGTCTTCCTCGCTTGGAGGCGGTCGATACCGAGGTGGGGGTGCTCCATACGTCTGTACGGCACTTGGATGAGGGTCATGAATATCATCGTATTCATCCATTTATGCTGCCTTTTCATACAATGGTTGGCGGCGGTACAAATGAGAAAGAAGTTAGCTTTAATGGAAAACTATGGGTTCCCATGGATGATGAGCAAACACTCATCTTGGAGTGGCAATTTAGGCCCGGCAAGCCTTGGACTGATGAAGAAATTGCATTATTAAAGAAGGTGCGATTCCCATATGGATTTATGGCTCCGACTTCACAGGCTGGAAGCGGCTGGCGATCTCCCGCTAATCTTAAAAATGATTACTTTATCGATCGCTCATTGCAAAAAAATAAACTCTTTTCTGGGATTTTATCGAATCCCTTGCAAGATAGTGCAATGCAAGAGAGTATGGGTCCAATTGTGGATCGGACTCGAGAGCATCTAGGGCCTGCTGATATCGTTATCATCAAGGTGAGGCGACGTTTACTAAAGGCTGCATCCGATCTTCAGGAATTTGGTATCGTTCCGCCGAGTGTGGATCATCCAGAGCTTTATTTCGTTAGACCAGTTGGCGCCATTCTCCCAAGTAATAGCGATTGGGTTTTGATGACTCAAAAAAGACGGGATCCACAGGAATAATAGCCAGGCATAAGCAAATTTATTCTTAATTCTATCGGGGGAAAATAAAAGTATGAATGCGCTTGGAATTCATTTTGGACATGATGCTGCTATTGCGAGGATTACTGATAATGATTTTATGTATATCTCGCTTGAAAGGGTTACTGGTGTACGACATGCCTTAGGAATTAATACCGAATACCTTTTAAACTATTTAAATGAGGATGTTCAGAGTATTGTAATCGGCTCTACCCAGCGCATTCCGATCTTCTATGACAAAGAAAAACTCACTATTACCATTCCCGAATCTGAGCTTATTTTTGGTAGAGATTGGTTTAATCGGTTTGATCCTAATGTAACTCACCATTATCGAAAATACAGCGGGTGGTCTGAGGGCTGCATACTCGATTATCAGGGCGCATTAGTTTTGGAAAACACTTTTCCCTATTACCACCCCGCCTATGATGGATCGTGCGAAAGTTTTTCTAAAATGAGCATGATTCGGGCGGTTGAGGATTTGAATCCTTCCCACCACTTCCTCAAATTAGGTAAGGTGACGATCAAGAATAAATCACATGCTCTGCATTACTGCCAACATCATTATTTGCATGCACAATACGCCGCATCGATTAATCAATTTAAACCGTCAATCATAGTGACTGGTGATGCTGGGGTCGGGCATGATTATCGGGCGGGCGGTATTTATTTTTTTGATCCAAAAACTGGATTGCGGCCGATAATTCCCGCCAGTGGGTGGGTGGGCTCCTTTTATAACTTGATTGCCCGCAAAGTGGGCCTGGGAAATGGTGCGGCTGGTAAGTTAATGGGGTTATCCTCATATGGGAAGCCTATCTACATGGACGATGCATTGGTCGGAACTCTAGATGAGATTAGTCAATCAAACACTAAGAACCTTTTATATAGAGTAGAAGAGTGTATTGAGAGGTGGTTTTTAAGGCATCCTGATTTAGGGGGAAATATCACCAAGGAGTGGGATATTAAGAGTCAAGAGGCTCCCCCCCGTTTTATAGCCGACATAGCTGCGACGGCGCAGCTGGTCGTTGAAATAAACCGACTCAAATTGGTCGATATTGCTGTACAAATAGCACAGCGAAGTGGTTTTATGTATGACAATATTATTTTGGCTGGTGGGGTGGCCCTTAATTGCCCAAGCAACACCTT
>CAIYZI010000516.1 GCA_903930665.1 uncultured beta proteobacterium | reverse complement strand
GTTAAAGAATGCGTCTGAAACCACCGAACATCTTCGTGAAAATATTTTGGTGCCAGATCCAGCGGATCGCGCCACTATTGAAGAAGAGCATGCACTTGAATTGCGTACGCGCGATCGTGAGCGCAAGTTGTTGAAAAAAGTTGAACAAGCTTTGGCTCGTATTGAGTCTGGTGATTATGGCTGGTGCGAAGAGACTGGTGAGCCTATTGGTTTAAATCGTTTAATCGCAAGGCCAACTGCAAATTTATCTCTTGAAGCGCAAGAGCGTCGTGAACTCCGTCAAAAATTATTTGGCGATTAATTCGATTAATGAATTCTGCCTCGATGACTAAGCATTTACCTTCTATTTCTGATATCCCTCCTTTGCTAAAGGCGGAAATTTTGGCTGAGGCTTTGCCTTATATCCGCGCCTATCACGGTAAAACGATTGTGATTAAGTACGGCGGAAATGCCATGGTTGAAGAGCGCCTTAAGGAAAGTTTTGCCCGTGACGTGATATTGCTCAAATTAGTGGGCATGAATCCTGTTGTAGTACATGGCGGCGGCCCACAAATTGATGAAGCTTTGAAAAAGATTGGCAAGACCGGGACTTTTATTCAGGGCATGCGCGTTACTGACGAAGAAACCATGGAAGTAGTGGAGTGGGTTCTCGGTGGTGAAGTGCAGCAAGATATTGTGATGTTGATTAACCACTTTGGCGGTCAGGCTGTAGGCCTAACTGGTAAAGATGGTGGTTTAATTCGCGCTAAAAAAATGTTGGTTGCTGACGAGTCAAAAGTTGGCGGAACCATTGATCTTGGATTTGTAGGTGAAATTGAGGCCATTAATCCAGCGGTTGTGAAAGCTCTGCAGGATGATGCATTTATTCCCGTGATTTCTCCTATTGGTTTTAGTGAAGAGGGTCAGGCTTACAACATCAACGCAGACTTAGTTGCTGGCAAGATGGCTGAGATTCTTCATGCCGAGAAATTGGTCATGATGACCAATATTCCTGGTGTGATGGATAAGAGCGGCATGCTTTTAACTGACCTGACTGCGCGTGAGATTGATGAATTATTTGCTGATGGAACGATTTCTGGTGGTATGTTGCCCAAGATTTCTTCAGCCTTAGATGCTGCCAAGAGCGGTGTTAACTCGGTGCATATTATTGATGGTCGTATTGAGCACTCCCTGTTATTAGAGATTCTGACTGAGCAAGCATTTGGCACAATGATTCGTTCTAGATAAGTATTTAATGAGTGATATAAACATGCGTGATTCTTTAGAGCCGGTAGCAGAAGTCGACAGCAGTAATGCTGACGCTGGCAAGACACGCAAGCGCCCACGCCCTGGGGAGCGCCGATTACAAATTTTGCAGGTGCTTGCCGAGATGTTGCAAAACCCTAAGGGTGAGCGCGTCACTACCGCTGCTTTGGCAGCAAAAATTCAAGTGTCTGAAGCGGCGCTCTATCGTCATTTCGCCAGCAAGGCGCAAATGTTTGAAGGCCTTATTTCTTTCATTGAGCAGACGGTATTTGGTTTGATCAATCAAATCAATCAAAAAGAAGAGTCTGGTTTGGCTCAGGCACGCAGTATTTTGCAGATGCTTTTATTTTTTGCTGAGAAAAACCCAGGAATGACCCGAGTACTTTTGGGTGATGCTTTATTGCAAGAAGATGACCGTCTACAGGAGCGAATCTCTCAGGTGTTAGATCGTGTTGAGGCATCTCTTAAGCAAGCCTTGCGCATTGCTCAAAGTCAAGGTGGTTCATGGGCGCAGATCAATCAGGATGAGGTGAGCATTCGCGCTGCCTTATTGATGAGTTTTGTTTTGGGGCGCTGGCATCGCTTTGCTCGTAGCGGTTTTAAAAGGTTGCCAACCGAAGCGTCTGACATTAGTCTTCGCATTCTTCTTTCCGAATGAGCGAGTTACATCTCTCTAGAAATACCATTCATTTTGCCGAGCCTTTGCCTTTGCAAAGTGGCGCCGTATTGTCGGGCTACGATTTAGTAATTGAAACTTATGGCAAGCTCAATGCAGACAAAAGCAATGCAGTATTAATTTGCCATGCTTTAAATGCTTCTCACCATGTGGCGGGCGTCAATCCAGACGATCCTGCTGATATTGGGTGGTGGGACAACATGATTGGTCCAGGTAAACCTGTCGATACCGATCATTTCTTTGTTATTGGCGTCAATAACCTGGGTTCATGCTTTGGCTCAACTGGGCCTATGAGTCTTAATCCCACAAGCGGGAAGCCATACGGTGCTGATTTTCCAGTGATCACCGTAGAGGATTGGGTAAACACCCAAGCTCGTTTGGCCGATAAGCTGGGCATACGCCGTTTTGCCGCCGTCATGGGTGGCAGTTTGGGCGGCATGCAGGCAATGGCATGGGCGATTCAGTTTCCAAAGCGTATAGAACATTGTGTGGTGATTGCATCCACGCCTAAATTAAGCGCTCAAAATATCGCTTTTAATGAAGTGGCACGTAACGCCATTCTTTCCGACCCTGATTTCCATGGCGGTAATTATTATGAATATGGGGTGGTGCCTAAGCGTGGCTTAAGACTAGCCCGCATGGTTGGTCACATCACTTATTTATCCGACGATGACATGGCTGAAAAATTTGGCCGCGAGTTACAGCGCCCAAATGGTGAATCTCACGACTATCGGTTTAGTTTTAATGTTGAGTTCGAAGTGGAGAGTTATTTACATCACCAAGGTGAAAAGTTCTCAACTTACTTTGATGCTAATACCTACCTACTCGTTACTCGTGCATTAGATTATTTCGATCCATCAAGACGTTATGGGGGTAGCCTTAATCGCGCTTTAGCCGATGTACAGGCTAAATTTTTAGTAGTCAGTTTTTCAACGGATTGGCGTTTCCCGCCAAACCGTAGTCGTGAAATAGTTCAGTCACTCTTAAGTAATAAGAGTGAGGTCAGTTATGCTGAGATTGATGCGCCACATGGACATGATGCCTTCTTGCTGGAAGACCCTAGGTACCATAATCTGATTCGCGCTTATTTTGGGCAAATGCAAAGGAGTCGCAAATAAATGGTGCGCGCTGACTTTGCCGCTATCGCTAAATGGATTTCTCCAAATTCTCAAGTGCTTGATCTTGGGTGTGGCGATGGCAGTTTCTTGGATTATTTGCAAAAACAAAAACCAGTCCATGCTTATGGGGTGGAGATAGATGATGCGCGTGTACTATCTTGCGTGCAAAAAGGTTTGAATGTCATTCAGCAAAATCTCGAAGGGGGTTTGGCGCTTTTTGAAAATGACAGTTTTGATACGGTGGTCCTGTCTCAAACATTACAAACAATTCATCAAACAGAAAAAATTCTTCGTGAAGTAGTGCGTGTAGGAAAAGAGTCAGTGATTTCTTTTCCGAACTTTGGGCATTGGTCGCATCGTTTATCAGTTGGTTTGGGGCATATGCCGGTTTCTAAAAGCCTTCCTTACCAGTGGTACAACACGCCAAATGTGCGCGTCTTAACTGTTGCTGATTTTGAGAAATTGGCCTCTAGTTTAGGGTTGAAAATTATTGACCAGTGCATTTTGCATGAAGGTCGCGAGGTAACTCTGCTGCCCAATTTTTTTGGCAGTCTTGGTTTATTTCGTATTCGTCGCGCTGAGTTTTAATCATCAATATCTTTGAGCGATTTCACTGCGCCCCTCAAAACCCCGAGTAATGCAAAGGCTTTAATTGCCTGTGGATTTTTGGGTTTTTCCAGTGGGCTACCGCTATTTCTTCTCTATAACCTCCTCTCTGCTTGGTTGCGCTCCGAAGGGGTGGACCTAAAGGCAATTGGTTTATTTGCCTTAGTGGGTTTCCCATACACCTGGAAGTTTCTTTGGTCACCATTTTTAGATCGCTACCCTCTTCCTTTTTTGGGAAGGCGACGTGGATGGATGCTCGTTACTCAAGTCATTACGATGACTGCTGTAATGGCTATGGGCTTCTTTAACCCAGTTACAGAAATTTGGGCCGTTGTAAGTTTGGCTGCCGTAGTGGCTTTCTTTTCCGCAAGCCAAGATATTGTGATTGATGCCTATCGGCGCGAATGGCTGACAGATTCGCAGTTGGGTTCTGGAACAGCAGTCTTTGTCAATGCTTATAAGCTCTCTACTTTAGTTCCTGGCTCCCTGTCTCTTATTTTGTCGGACTTTATGCCATGGTCAACGGTATTTATGATCACGGGCGCATTTCTGCTGATAGGTATTTTTACAACGCTTCTTCTTCCAGAGCCATCATTGAGAGGTGAACCACCACACTCATTACGGGATGCGGTAATTGAACCTTTTAAAGAATTTGTAACACGTCGTGGCTGGAGATTTGCGCTGACGATTTTGGCATTCATCTTTTTGTATAAGCTTGGCGACTCTATGGCGACAGCGTTGGCCACGCCGTTTTATATGGATATGGGATTTACTCGTACTCAGATTGGCTTGGTGGCTAAGAATGCTGGGCTATGGGCTAGCCTAGGCGGTGGCTTGTTGGGCGCTTATTGGCTGCAAAAGATGACGATTGCACGTGGCCTGTGGATTTTTGGAGTTCTACAGGCTTTTGCTATCTTGGGTTTTGCGATTCTGGCTAAGGTGGGTCTGAGTCCTTGGGTATTGGCATGGGTGATAGGTTTTGAGGCATTTGCAGTGGGGTTGGGTACTGCTGCATTTACAGCCTTTATTGCTCAAACAACTGACCCGCGCTATACCGCTACACAATTTGCTTTATTCACAAGCCTTGCGGCTGTGCCAAGAACCTTCATTAATGCAATGACCGGTTATATCGTTGAAGCCTTGGGCTGGTTTAATTTCTTTGTTTTGTGTTTTGTCTTAGCTATTCCTGGAATGCTCTTATTAATGAAAATCGCCCCTTGGAATCACACCACTGAATTGCACCCACCATACGAAGGTTAAACAGACCAGTCGTAATCCACAATCAACGGGGCATGATCTGAAAATCGCTCTTCTTTGTAGACGGAGGTTGTCAAAGCGCTAGCTGCAATGCCTGGTGTGGCAAGGTGATAGTCAATACGCCAGCCAACATTTTTGGCATAGGCTTGGCCCCTATTACTCCACCAGGTATAGCAGGCCTCACTCGCCTCAGGCTCGAGCTTGCGATACACGTCTACATAGCCTACCTTATCAAAAAGATTGGTGAGCCATGCACGTTCTTCTGGTAAAAATCCAGAGTTCTTTACATTACCCTTCCAATTTTTAAGATCAATCTCTTTGTGGGCAATATTGACATCACCACAAAGGATGATTTCTCGACCAGACTTTTTAAGCTCAATGAGGTGGGGTAAAAAGGCGGCAAGATAGCGGTACTTTGCTTCTTGTCTTTCGGGTGAACTTGATCCAGAGGGCATATAAACCGACAAAATAGAGAGTTTCTTAAAGCGCGCCTCGACGTAGCGCCCTTCTGCATCAAATTCTTCATTGCCAAATCCATATAAGACTTCATCGGGCTTATGGGGTGTATAGATCCCGCAGCCGCTATATCCTTTTTTCTCGGCATGGTGAAAGAAGCCATGCAATCCATCAGGATTCAAAATGGCATCCTCCAGATCATCGCTTTGCGCTTTGAGCTCTTGCATACAAACAAAATCTGGCTTTTGTTTTGTAACCCAGGGCAAAAAGCCTTTTTTGACCGCAGAGCGGATGCCGTTGAGGTTGGCGGAAATGATGCGTAACATATAGGCCTATGAGCTCAGAAAATACTAATCAGGTTAACTTTATTCGTTTTGCCCTTGAGGCAAAGGTTTTGTCGTTTGGGGAGTTTAAAACCAAAGCGGGACGACTATCTCCTTATTTTTTCAATGCCGGTGAATTTAATGATGGTGCTCGCTTAAGTGCGCTCGGGCGCTATTACGCTAAAGCCTTGCAAGAATCGAATATTTCTTTTGATATGCTTTATGGCCCAGCCTATAAAGGTATCACTTTGGCTGCGGCTACAGCCATTGCCTTGGCTGATGGGGGTCGTAACGTGCCTTATGCTTACAACCGTAAAGAGGCTAAGGATCATGGTGAGGGCGGCACCTTGGTGGGTGCGCCTGTTAAAGGTAGGGTTGTGATCATCGACGATGTTATCTCTGCGGGAACGTCAGTGAGAGAGTCCGTGTCGCTGATTCGTGCGGCGGGTGCTGAACCGGCCGCTGTTTTAATTGCCTTGGATCGCATGGAAAGGTCAGGCACGGCAACTGAGATCGGTAATAAGTCTGCCGTGCAAGCGGTGGAGCAGGAGTTTGGTTTGCCAGTTATTGCCATTGCAAATTTAGCGGATTTAATGGCCTTCTTGACGGCGTCTAGCGATCCTCAACTGACAACTTATTTACCTGCAGTTAAAGCTTATCGCGCTAAGTACGGCATTTAAGCTAACAACCGATTAACTTGTGGGGTAATCGGTTTCGCCTTCAAATACTGTGACTGCTCGGCCTGTCATGATGACTGGCTCGGCAATCCCATCGACCATTCCACCCCAAGCAATCTCTAGATCGCCACCGCGTGTGTGAACTTTGACTGGGGAGTCGAGCATGCCACGACGAATGCCGGATACCACTGCAGCACAAGCGCCCGTACCGCAAGCTAAAGTTTCACCTGCGCCACGCTCAAATACCCGCAGCTCAATTTCATTGCGATTAAGTATTTGCATATAACCCGCATTAACGCGTTTGGGGAAGGCGGGGTGACTTTCTATTGACGGGCCCTCTTCTAAGACCGGTGCACTATCGATATCCCCTACTACTTGGACGGCATGCGGATTGCCCATAGAGAGGACGCCAATCCAGTCGTCATGGGTCGCGGGGTGATTTATTGGTAATGCATACAGCATTTCATGAAACTCTTGTTTACTAGATAGCCCATCGGCTTTGAAGGGGATAAGGCTATGTTCAAAAATCGGGGCGCCCATATCGACTTCAATTTTTCCATCGGGATGAGATTTGAGAGTCAGCACTGTATGCGCCACTTCAACACGCAAGGGATTTTTATTGGAGAGGCCCTGGTCTAAAACAAAGCGCACAAAACAACGAGAACCATTGCCACATTGCTCAACCTCCCCACCATCTGCATTAAAAATGCGATAACGAAAATCTGCATCAGGGCGTGTAGCTTTTTCTACTAACAAAATTTGGTCCGCGCCAATGCCAAATTGACGGTGCGCTAAGTGCTTCCATTGTTCGCGAGTAATTTCGCTCAGATCTTGATCTATGCCATTGAGCACAATGAAATCATTGCCAGCACCATGCATTTTGGTGAAACGAAGTTTGCGTGCAGGTGTGTTCAATGTGCTGGTCCGATAAATGCTAGTGGCGGTGACGAATAATTTTGAATTTAGTGATTTTGATAAAGACTTGGCTCACCAGGTGGCCTATGTTTAAAGCGCTTATGCACCCAATAGTACTCCGCTGGTCTGTCGCGAACCATCTCTTCAATATATTGATTAAGACGAGCGGTGTCTTTTCGCACATCGTCGCTTGGAAAGTTAGGGAGTGGCTCGCTAATATTGCATGTATAGCCTTTACGATCCTTGTTAAGGGTTGTAGTCATCAAGCAGACTTCAGCCCCGCTTAATCTGGCTAAACGAGAAACTGAGGTAATCGTATTGGTTTGAATGCCAAAAAAGGGAACAAAGACGGAGTCACGTGGTCCCAGATCAATATCGGGTGCAATGAAGATAAAGTTGCCGGTTTGAATCTCCCGAATAAGATCCCTTAGGCGACTTTGTCGTTCAATTGACTTTCCGCCAAATCGATTTCTCCATTCAATCATTTTTTGATTGAAGAAGGGGTTCTTCATGTTTTGATAAAGTCCTGCGCCCCGCGGCCAATCATGTTGGCTTGCCAGCACGGACAGTGCCATGAAGCCACCTTCTAGCCCTACAAAATGGGGGTTGATTAAGAGGCGTGGCTTGCGATCCCCTAGGGTAATGGCTGAATTAATGGTGACGATATCGGTAATTTGCTTGCCGCTACCCAGCCAAATGCGACTTCTTTCCATGACACTTCTGCCAAAGAGCTTCCAGTGTTCAAGTGCTAGGGCGTCAATTTCTTTTTCAGTTAAATGTGGAAAGCAAAGGCGCAAATTGGTCTTCACTACTTGAGCGCGATCATTGGGGATATGTGCAGCTAACCAGCCTAGGCCATAGCCAATATAAATCGTGAGCGCATAAGGAAGAAATGCGAAAAGGCGCAGAAGGTTCAGCGCAAGAAAATTAAAGAAGTTATGAAACCAAGTCATCTTGCATTAATTATAAATTTGTTAATGACTAACTTGGTGGCAATTCTGCGCCGCTAGGATGTTTATAGCGGTTATAGGCCCAGATAAATTGTTCAGGCGCTTTGAGAATGGCATTTTCAATAGCGATATTCAATTCGGATGCAGCAAGAGTGGCATCTTCAGAAAGCGGAGCCAAGCGGGTTGCCTGCATAAGCCAGCCCTTGCCAATGCCCTTGCGTTTGGCGGTGAACATGACTACTGGCGTGTTGTTTCGGTTCGCAAGGCGAGCGGGCAAAGGTGTTGTGTAGGCGGGGCGACCAAAGAAAGGCACCCAAACCCCTTCTCCACCACTAGGGACTTGATCGGGGAGGATCCCAATCGCTTCACCGCGAGTAAGAGCACGCGTCATCTGGCGAACGCCATGGAGGTTAGTGGGTACGAAATGCATATTTGGATAGGCGCGACCCTCTTCCACAACTTCATTAAGCCATTCTTGACGTGAGGGGCGGTAGAGGATGGTTGCGGGGAAGTGTTGAGCCAGTACACGGGGAATGATTTCAAATCCACCCAAGTGAGGGGTGAGCATGACTAGGCCATGACCTTCTTTTATCGCCCCCTCTACAAGAGCCCAATCCCGCACTTCAACCAATTGAAGTGCTTTTTGAGGGTTACGCCAAATCCATAAACTATCTGAAAACAGCATTCCAGATGCCCTAATTGCAGACCAGAGGCGGAAAGGAAGGTGATGACTTGCGACAACGGCTTGGTATTGAGGGCGAAATAAAGAGCGATATTGCTTTGATCCAACAAAAGCCAGAATTCCTAAAAAAGCGCCAAATGCTTGTACCAGCGCAAGAGGAAGCGCAGCTATCGCGTTAAGGGTCATTTTGAGTAAAAATTTGCGCACCCCTAATGATATTCAATGCCGGCAATGGGGTTATCAATTTAACCCCCTGCT
>CAIYZI010000515.1 GCA_903930665.1 uncultured beta proteobacterium | reverse complement strand
GCCACGCTTTCTTTCAATTTTATGTAGCCGAACGAAAGCTATCTTGCCAACTCTATCAACGTAGCGCTGATATTTTCCTCGGCGTACCTTTTAATATTGCTAGCTATGCACTTCTGACCCACATGGTTGCTCAACAATGTGACTTGGAAGTTGGAGATTTTGTTTGGACGGGAGGGGATTGCCACCTCTATAGCAATCATTTAGAGCAAGTAGACTTACAGTTGTCACGCGATTTTTTCCCATTGCCAAAACTGAATATGCTTCGTAAGCCAAATACTTTATTTGATTATGAATACGAAGATTTTGAGATTGCCGGATATGAATCACACCCAGGGATTAAAGCCCCTGTAGCCATCTAATAGAAATCAGGATTATGACTCAACCAGCTATCTCCATGATCGTAGCTCGATCACGCAATCATGTCATTGGTCGTGATAACCAGATGCCATGGAAAATCTCTGCTGATCTGCAATTCTTTAAACGCGTCACTATGGGTCATCCAGTCATTATGGGTCGTAAGACTTGGGAATCGATTGGTCGACCACTTCCCGGTAGACGCAATATCGTAGTCAGTCACAACGTTGATCTCCAACTCACTGGCGCTGAAGTCGTCCACTCATTAGATGCAGCCTTAAAAACCCTTAATGAATTTCCGCGAGTTTTTGTCATTGGCGGAGAGCAGTTATTTAAACAGGCTTTTGATAAAGCGGATCGCCTGTACATCACAGAAATTGATCTTGATATAGATGACGGCGACACCTTTTTTGAAGTTCCTAATCCCTCAGATTGGGAAGAAGTTGAACGCACCCCAGGATCAGAAGGAGAAATCTCCTTCAACTTTATTACTTTAGAGCGCAAATAAAAAAGGACTCCTTGGAGTCCTTTTTTAGTCAGCAACAAACCAAGTTAATGCTTTTGCATTTGTATTTATTTACCACCCACAGTCATTGATCCAATTAATATGGAACCAGTCTCTTTGGTTCCTCGAATTAAGGTATCGCTACCAATTAATTCAATATTTAAGAGCATGTCACGTAAATTTCCAGCGATAGTGACCTCTTCTACTGGGTATTGAATTTCTCCATTCTCAACCCAATAACCAAAAGCACCACGAGAGTAGTCGCCAGTTACATAGTTGACACCTTGCCCCATTAATTCTGTAACGAGCAAGCCTGTACCCATTTCTTTTAATAAAGCCGGTAAACCACCTTTAGGAGTTCTACGACTTTGCAGAGTAAGGTGATGCGAGCCGCCCGCATTGCCCGTGGTTTTCATGCCCAACTTACGCGCGGAGTAGGTCGAAAGAAAGTAACCTTCCAAAATCCCTTTATCCACCACAGTACGAGCAGAGGTCTTCACGCCTTCCTCATCAAAGGGTGCACTTCCAGTCATCGATTTAAGATGTGGGTTTTCAAATAAGCTGATATGTTTTGGCAGCACTTGTTTGCCCAGACTATCCAATAAAAAACTGGAGTGGCGATATAAGGCTCCGCCAGAAACAGCCTGAACTAAAGAACCCAACAATCCCGCAGCTAAAGGGGCCTCAAAGATTACAGGGCAACGCCGAGTGGTCAAAGAGCGCGCCTTTAAACGTGAGAGTGCGCGTTGTGCTGCATAACGTCCAATAACAGCAGGGTCTGCTAATTGCTCTGGAATGCGTGAAGTGGAATACCAGTCATCACGCTGCATAGGGGATTTCTTCCCACCTTCGCTCGCAATTGGCGCGCAAGAAATATAGTGACGCGAGAAGGGATAGCCCCCCATAAAACCATTGGACGTTCCCATCATAAAGTGCGCTTGATGAGCCGATACTGAAGCGCCATCGCTATTTTTAATCTGCTTACTAACAGCGAAGGCGGCGCCTTCTGCAACGCGTGCGATTTCAATTGCATGCGCTGAATCTAAATCCCATGGATGGAATAAATCCAGATCCAAGGGCTTGGTTTCGAGAAGTTCACGTTCAGCGGGACCTGCACAATTATCTTCTGCAGTATGCCGGGCAATATGGTACGCAGCGTCTACCGTGGCTTTTAATGAATTCTTTGAAAAATCACTGGTGCTCGCATTTCCACGACGATGCCCTAAAAAAACGGTCACGCCCACCTGTTTGTCTAGACTTTGCTCAATGGTTTCCACTTCGCCCTTGCGAACCGTCACCGATAGCCCCTGACCCTCAGAAACCTCCGCGACTGCATCGGAGGCTCCGCGGCGACGCGCTTCTTTAAGCATGAAATCAATGATTTCTTGGAACTGATTTGATGTGTATGTGAACATACCCTAATAATAGCTAGAATAGAAACATGAAGCATAACCAAACCCCAGACAACGAGCAGCAAGATACTGTCAAAATTGGTCTGATTTCGATTTCAGACCGTGCAAGCCAGGGTATCTATATTGACGAGGGTCTGCCCGCCCTCAAAAATTGGCTCGGCACTGCCATCAGTAACCCATCTCTTTTTGAAGAGCGCTTAATCCCCGATGAACGTGCAACCATCACGACAGCGATTATGGAACTAGTAGATGAGCATCACTGCCATTTGGTGCTCACCACAGGAGGTACAGGCCCCTCTAGACGAGATGTGACCCCTGAGGCTACCCTGGACGCTGGAACGCGTGAGATGCCTGGTTTTGGCGAGCAAATGCGCCAAATCAGCTTGCACTTTGTCCCCACTGCCATCCTGTCTCGCCAAACTGCTGTTCTCAGAGAAATCCCTGGGCATGCTGCCCTCGTGATTAATTTGCCGGGGCAACCAAAGGCCATTCAAGAAACGCTGGAAGGCCTTAAAAATGCCGAGGGCAAATCTATTGTTCCAGGAATCTTTGCGGCAGTGCCTTATTGCATTG
>CAIYZI010000514.1 GCA_903930665.1 uncultured beta proteobacterium | reverse complement strand
TGGCTTGACTGGCAAGGGCGAAAATTAGCGGAGCCTAAATGGCTACCTATTGGAGTGGATCAGGCAGTGCACAAGATCTTGGCTGAGATTAAATGGAAACCTGAGGAGATCAATTGAAAGATTTTGTTCTGTACTGCAAGTCTTATCGCCATGACTTCTTGCGTTTAAAAAGATTGCTATCTTCGATTCAGCGTTTTAATTCGGATCATCTGCCTTTTTATATCTCTACGCCCAAGAGCGATAGAGAGGCCTTAATCAATATTTTAGGCAATGATGGTTCTTATATCTGGGTAGCCGATGAAGATATTGTGATGGCTAACCCCAAAGCTTCAATTCAGAAATATCAAGCGTTGACTGGAAATTTATCGCAAGCTATTGTGAAGTCCGAGTTTTGGCGTTTGAGATTGGCCCAAAATTACTTATGTCTAGATTCCGATTGTGTATTTATTCGGCCATTTAGTAAGTCGGATTTTATGGATGAAAGCGGTGTTCCGTATACCGTACTTCATCAAAATAAAGAATATTTTCAATTGGCTATCAATCGTGGCAAAGCCAGTGTAGAGAGTAATCTCCGTGCTGAAGCGCAAAGAGTGCAGTCGCTATTTGGTCGTGCAGGCCCGATGTTTTTCTGTGCCCCTGCTCCTTTTATATGGTCAGCTAAAGTTTGGGAATCCTTGGATGAGGAGTTCTTGCAATCTAAGGGCATTACGTTGTGGGATTTGATTACCCCCGAGCATCCAGAGACATTGATTTATGGGGAGGCGCTATTGAAATATCGCGCCATTCCTCTGATTGCAATTGAGCCTTTATTTAGGGTCTATCACTATGATTGGCAATATTATTTGATGAGACGAATTGGGGAGACGCAGGAAAAGCTTCAATCCAATTATCTGGGGGTAATATATCAATCAAACTGGGAGTCTAATCTGAGTTTGAATGGTAACAATAAATCCTTGCCTTCACGCATACTGAAAAGTATCAAACGTTTATTACGTTATTTGCAAAGTTACCTCTAATGCCTGACATTCAAGTTTTAGTAATTTCTCTCGCAGGGTCTGACGCTAGGCAAAAAAAGGTTAAATCTGAACTCGATAAAACCTCTTTCCCTTGGCGTTTTTTGGATGCCGTCAAAGGTTCGGCGCTGAAAAGTACCCCAAAGGAATATAACTCAGCCAAGGTTAAGAAATTATTGGGTTTTGAGTTAACTCCAAATGAATTGGGATGTTTTTTGTCTCATAAAAAAGCCTGGCAAGAATGTATCAACGCTAATCAGCCCACTATCGTTTTTGAAGACGACTTTTATTTACTTCCTGACTTTGAAAAAGCCATTCATTTTCTAATGAATGAATGCGCTGACTGGGAGGCGGTCAGACTGCAGGGTTTAAGTAGCGTTCCACAGGAGGAGATCTTTAAATCTGATGGGATGAGTATGGTCAGAAACATTGGGGATGCTGTTGGTGCTACCGCTTACATGATTAAGCCTAGTGCCGCCAAAAAGCTCATTGAAGCTGCCAGCGATATTTATGAGCCTCTAGATCATTTTTTAGAACATCGTCAAAAACACCATTTGGAATTTTTGGCAATTAGCCCTTATCCGGTAGATATCACTGGTGTGCAAACAACCATTGCCGATAGGCCGGATAGGTTGCCAATACGCGGTTTGGCTAAATTAAAGCGCTCTCTCTGTCGTGCCTTGGATCGCTGGTTTTCTAAAAATCCTTGGTTTCCAAAATAAGAGATATCCAGAATTTACAGATAGATTTTCTTTTGTAGATTACGTAATTTTCGTTCAAAACGATACTTCTGGATGATCGCTCGATCTATTGGGGTAATGGCGATTTCAGCAAGATTTTTTCCTTCTATAAATACCTCATGAAATTTTCGCATGACTACATCTGGGGAAAAGTTCTTAGAGTACGCATCCCAATTTTTTTGATGTTGAATTTGACGATTGAAGTTCTGAAAGATTTCCGCTAAATCTTTTTTACCTTTATAAAGTATGGCTTTATCACCTAAGATTTCAATATGGCTACGTTGAGGCGATAGGGCATAAGTAATGACCGGTTTGCCCTTAATTGAAAACTCGCCACAGGCAAGCCCGAAACTTTCGCCGATACCTCGTGCATGCAACATACCATCGCATGTATTAATGAATTTCACTTTATAGATTAAATCTGAATTTCCAGCTAAAAAACGCAGTCTCTCATGTTGAGCAAAAGGCTCCATATTCATAAAGAGAAAATAGAGATCAGTGCGTTTATCCAGTGCTGTCAAAACCTCTTGTTTTACGAAGTCGAGATTAAAGCTATCCGATCCACCGTACCAGCCCAAAACAGTAGCCGATTCTGGAATATTCAATTCAGTCCGTAAATTACCTTCTTGATGTGGGAGTTCAATCATGTGTGGGACAAAAGGAATTTTCTGGTTGGAGTACTCCTTTGACAGCCATTCAGAGACAAAGGCGTATTTGTCACCATGGAATTCCTCTGGCTTGGTCGGGAATACAGCATGGATCAGGGCGGGAGAGCTTTCGCAGATGGCATCATCACGCTCGCCAGATTTAATGAAATAGGTTAAATCAATTTTTTCTTGCTCGATGAATTGATTTAGCTCTCTTTGTCCTTCATATGGACATAGTTGAAAGTGTTTAGAGAACTTTTCTAAAACCGATGGGTTGACAGGGTTATTTTTTCTATAAAAGACAACGGATTCATTACCAAGAAGTCGTTGATTTTGTAAGGCGTAGTCATATAACGCGATTTCTGTACCGCGTAGGGATAGGCCATTGGTATGAAATCCAATTTTCATCATGTTTTAAGAGGTGGCATCCTCAAGAATGTGTTTTACAAAATCTCTAAATGGAAGAATGCTGGGGCTCTTTAATAAGAGGGCTTGAGAAGCATAGCCATCTAAGATTTGTGGGGACTGAATGATTTCTTTTAGTGGTGCAAAGTTACACCAACTCATTGGCGCCAAATTAATAAAGGCGTTTGGGTTGAAATCGACTTTGACGTTTTCGTCTGTCCAGGTAATTGGTAAACAATCTGCAAAGAAGGCTTCTGGAATTTTCTCGGTGTAGTAGCCTGGGTACATGCCGTTTTCAGGGCATAAATTAAAAGCAAACTCTTGCAAGAGCTCTTTCTTAAAAAACCCGCTGAGATGATGGCTCTCTATATTCTTATTAAAGTGGGCACCAAATCCAGTGACTGGCACAACCTTTTGGAGGGCATCAAAAAGTGTCTTGCGGGGTTCGCGAATATGTGAGCTTAAAAAAGCTGCCGCCCAATTTTTCTCTAAAAATCGCTTTCCCAAGGGTTGCATCAAACGCTCAATACTCATCAGTTGCCCATAACGAGGGTTTTGATTTCCCGTAATGCCCTCATGTGACCAGTCAATCATTTCCATCCAATAGGGCAGGCGGAAGTGTTTAGCTGGGGTGATGTTCAGGTCAAAAGAGATGCTGTAATCAGATGGAATGGTGTCGTGACGTAAATTCTCAGCACTATGGAAAACCCTAAGTGGAGCATGAGATCGGGCGGGTACCAAATCCACAAGGGGTTGAACTATCGGGCGAAGTGGCTTGGGGCACCATTTCAAGGTCTTGGGATTGGGCTTAAAAAATGGCCCCAGGATCAACAAATCAGCCTGTGCAGGCTTAACCCATTCGATTTTATAAGCAAGGCTTTGAGCGATAATCGGCAATAGCCCTTGTGAATAGTCGCTAGGGCAACCGACAGTTGATATTCGTACACTTCTCATCTCTTAATACTAATTTATTTTATGCCTCAGGCTTCGGCTCTATATTCAGTAGTCATCACCACCTTTGATAAGCGGTTCGAGGCTTTTTTGGTCCCCTTGGTTGCCCAGATTAGAGCTCAGCGCCCGAATTTGGAGATTGTTGTCATGATTAATGGCCCTGGAAAAGGGGTTTTCGACGAATCTTATCGAGCAAGTATCTTGTCTTATCTGGCTAAGTATCCCGAGGTATTTCCAACAATGTTTCCCAGTTTTCAGTCTTTGGCCAAATTGTGGAATCGGAGTGCTTTAACGGCCAGTCATGATCGAGCACTCATTTTGAATGACGATCTTGAACTGAGATCAGAAAACGGCGTATGTTTTTTTGATCACCTAGAGACTGCATTAGCCTCTCAAAAGGGAACCTTTAAGATAAACGGTAGCTTTTCTCACTTCATTCTAGATAAACGAGAGCTAATAGAAGTGGGTTTCTTTGATGAGCGTTTATTAGGCCTTGGTGAAGAAGACGGAGATTTCTTTTGGAGATTTTATAAAAAATATAAAAAAGAGATTCCTAGTGTAGACGTGGGTCTTATTGACAATGTGCAATCTGACCTAGCCGATGAGGGTTATACCAAGGGAATCCGGACTGCCTCAAAATTTAATCGCGACTTTATTCAAGAAAAAAAATACAAAACGACTTTACTGGGTGGTTATCGCGGAATGTTTGATAAAAAGGTCAATCAAATCCTAGAGGATGAGAAGCAATATCCTTATGAACTTTTTTATCTCGATAATAAAAAAGATTTATAAATATCCCTAATAAAACAATGTATTTTTTGCTTCTACTGGCTCAATTATTTCTTTTTCTGAGAAATCCATTCTCTAATAAAAAATATCAAGCTAGGCATATTAACCGCGTAGTTTTAATTTATCGTAGCAATCCAGAGATAGTTATTCAGGACTACTGCACTTATATTAAGGATCTTCTTTTAACTCATTTGGGAAAAGTTCAGTCGAGATTTTTCATCTTTTTCGATTGCCCTGGATTGCGCCCCCTTAAATTATTAACCCCATGCATAAACATCTGTTTGCAAATTGAACATACTTTATTAAAGCCTGGGATAAGCGAGTCAGATGAAGGGGTGCCGGGACATCCTTTTATTCAAGGTAGCCATCAGAAATATAGGGTCAGAATTGCGGAGTTTGAGAGGCTCAAAAAAGCTGACATAGTATTTGACTACAGTCGGATTAACTTATTTAATATCCATTCCTCTCCTTTGCTTCAAAGCTATTTAAAAAAATCTTTTTGTATTAGCCCATGCCTATATCCCATTTCAATTAGCACTTATGGGCGCAAAGGTGTTATCACCTTATTTGGCAATCCCGATGCTTTTAGGCGAAAGAATTTCTTGGAGAGTCTGAGGAATCATCAAGTGA
>CAIYZI010000513.1 GCA_903930665.1 uncultured beta proteobacterium | reverse complement strand
GCTCAGGGCCAGACGCATGCAGCGCGCCGCGCCTTCGCCCGAAGGAGCCACCAGGTCGTGGCCATCGGAGTTGGCCGCATAGCCCACGATCTCGGCGTGGATGGTCATGATTTAAGTCATGCTGTTGGCAAAGCTATCGCCTTTGTAGAAGCTGGATTGGAGGCAGGGCGTTTTTTGAGTATTGGCGAGGGACCCGGACCCTTGTGGCCGATGTTTGAGTTCTACCCTACAGCTTTGATTGGTGAAGAGGATCAGCGTTAGGGCGCCGAGTGAATATTAAATTTGCATCAACTCTTGAAGTTTTTTTACGGCAGCTTTAGGATCTTTCGCCCCAGTAATGGCTCGCACCACAGCAACAGAACCTACGCCGCTTTGCGCTACTGCATGAATGCTGGATTGATCGATACCGCCAATAGCAACTAATGGGTAATGGTTCATTAACTTGGTGTATTGATACAAGCGCCCTAAACCTTGTGGGGCCGTAGGCATATCTTTTAATTGCGTCGGAAATACTGCGCCCATAGCAATGTAGCTTGGGCAAAGACGGTCGGCAGTTACCATCTCCGCATAGCCATGGGTACTGATACCTAAACGCAATCCTGAATTGCGGATAAGGTCTAAATCTGCATCCACTAAATCTTCTTGCCCCAGGTGGATACCATAGGCACCAGCATAAATAGCTTCTTGCCAATAATCATTAATAAACAAAAGGGTTTTACTTCCTTTTATAGCGGCTACAGATTCATGAATCTGCTTTTCTATTTCAGAGGCATCTTCGGATTTACATCGTAATTGAACGGTCGGCACTTCGGCATCAACCATGCGTTTGACCCAATCTGCATCAGGCATCACTGCATATAAACCTAGGCGTTTAGGGCATTGAGCAAAAGCCCTGGGGTTCATGTTTCGAGTCCAGGGAAGCAAGTCAAAATGTTCGGGGCGGCTAGGCCACTTGAAAGGATTAAAGCCGCCATCTTGATGCACCATGCGTGACCAAGCTTTACCAAGTACTTTTGCATCTTTCTCAATAAATCCCATTTCTACAGCAGCTAAGCTGCCAGCTAATTCGTAGTGATCAGCTGCATGCTCGTTATCAATTAATGGTGGTGGCGAGCTCATGCAATATTGCGCAATAGGAATACTCAAGTCATCAGCATGATGGGCTGCAATGATTTGGTCTGCTAGGTCACGAATAAGACTCATATTTACTTAACTTTGATGCCAAAAAGGGGTGCCAACTAATGGGGTGCTTGCTTGAGCAGATGCTTGAGGTTTCATCGCCCCCGACAGATAGGCCGAGCGTCCTGCATCAACTGCCATTGAGAATGCTTTTGCCATTGCTACAGGATCTTCAGACAGGGCTACAGCGGTATTCAGAAGTACGCCATCAAAGCCCCATTCCATCACGGCGCATGCATGTGAAGGAAGGCCTAGGCCGGCATCCACTAAAAGTGGCACTTGCAATCTTTCACGCAGGAGTTTTAAGGCGTAGGGATTTAAAGGGCCCTGGCCGGTGCCGATGGGGGCGGCCCAAGGCATGACTGCCTGGCAGCCGACATCCACTAAGCGTTGGCACAAAATCAAATCTTCAGTGCAATACGGCAAAACTTTAAAGCCATCTTTAATTAAAGTTTCTGCAGTTTGAACGAGGCGCAGGGTATCGGGCTGCAGGGTATAGTCATCACCGATGAGTTCTAACTTAAGCCAGTCTGTCTCAAAAACTTCACGCGCCATTTGCGCTGTTGTAATAACTTCTTGAGGACTGTGGCAACCGGCTGTATTAGGTAGAACAGGTACAGCCATTTTTTTGAGCAAATCCCAAAAGCCACTATGCGCCTCAGTGATACTTGTCCCTTGACGACGCAGGCTTACGGTAATCATTGCGGGGTTGGAGGATGCAACCGCGTTTTCTAAAACCTGAGGAGAGGGATAGCGCGAGGTACCTAGCAATAAGCGGCTAGCAAAGCTTTCACCGTAAAGCACCAAGCTATCTGCTTGCTGAAGGTTGGAGGGTAGTGGGGCTGTCATGGGGCTATTGGTATTTTTTATGCAAAGATTTTAGAGTCATGAGGCTAAATCATTAACCGCCCGTTACTGGGGTGATCACCTCAACGCGATCGCTCTCATGAAGAATCACCTCTGAATATTGTATTTTTGGCACAAACTGAAGATTCACGGCAACCGCATAAGGTGGGGTTGCTTCAATCAATTTGAGTGCATCTTGCACGAGACTGTTCTCAGGCAAGTCATAAGTGTTTTGGTTAATGATTACGCGCATGCACTGACCTCTTTAGACGCAGAGCTAGTGAAATTTGCATTGTTGCTTGTGCTTACGTTTACGCCTAACTCAAGAGCGGTGCTACTCGTAGGTTGCTCTAGTAATTCCATGGCGCAATCGAGAATCGCTGGAGAAATCATAAAACCATGGCGATACAAACCATTGATCATCATAAGGTTTGTTTTGGTGACGATAGCTCTATCGACTTTAATTGCTGGGAGATTATCTTTAAGGGTAGGGCGACACTGTGTTGCCATTTCTAAAATACGGGCTTCTGCAAAACCACTATGAACTGTATAGACAGCGCTCAGTAATTCCATTGCAGAGCGCAGACTCATTTCGGATAAATCGTCAGATTCAATTTCTGTTGCACCAACAACATAAATATCATTTTCTTTTGGTGCGATATAAATCGGATAACGTGGATGAATGAGTCTTGTAGGTCTTCTTAATTTCACCTCAGGTGCATATAGGCGAACTACTTCACCACGCACGCCACGTAATGAATTGGAGCTTTTAAGATCACTTCCCCAGATTGGTTTTGCACCTAGACCACGGCAATCAATCACCCAGTCGTAGAGACTTTTTTTACGTAAATCTTCAGGTTCTGCAGCTGTATGCCAATGGCAATTGACCTTGAGTTTTTCAAGTTCAATCCATAAAGCATTCAGTAGCTGACGATTATCTAACTGACCTTCATGCGGTAAATAGATACCTTGACCAAAGCGCTCAGCCACTCCAGGTTCAAGTTCTGCAAGAGACTCTTTATTGAGCTTGATTGGAGAGGAAAGCTTGGGGTTATTGCGAGCATTTCTCTCGAGATGTGAGCTAAAGCGTTCAGCATCTTGAATATCTTGGCGGTGCCACAAAATCAAGGTCCCGTCTTGCTGAAAATAGACTGGGGTGGATAGTTCTGCGAGTATTTCTTTCCAGCGTGGCAGACTATGAATACCCATTCGCACTACGTTGTCTTCGGTAATAGCAG
>CAIYZI010000512.1 GCA_903930665.1 uncultured beta proteobacterium | reverse complement strand
GCTCCCGGTACGGGTCCAACAGGCTTGGCGCCGGCGCCCGCTGCGGGTAGCGTGGCTCGGCCATCTGTGGTTCATTCAACCACTTGGCTGCAGTGTTTCTGGAAATGCGCAGCCTTCTGGCCGCTTCACGCACGGATACGTTCTCACGTAACACCATGCGCCTGAGTTTGCTGAGGGTTCCCACGTCTATCACTCCTATGTACCCCTGCTTAATAAAGAAGCAGGGATTGTGGATAACGTGGCTCAGTTTTCGACTGGAATTTCTATTTTTTTGGCCCAGATTTCATTTGGAATCAACAAATATCCAGTGAATCGTGCAGGGCGGCCTCAGAAACCGGTCGTTGAGGTCGTTGTCGATTACGCGGTCCCAGACATCGCTCAGTATGTTGTTGAAGTGAGGCGAATGAAAGCACGGCGGTTATTAGCCAATTTGCCTTTGTAAAAAATTCGGGCCAGCTGCGGCTTGACCGTGTAAAAATCGAGGCAAAAGATGACCTATTTGATCGAACCAGAGATCGTCCTACTTTTAAGTGGCCCTGTCTCTGCCGGAAAAACTACGCTGCGAGATTTACTTTTAGCGCGCTATGTGTTTGGCAGCATTCGCTCAAGTGCCTACTTGCGCGAACTTGCAGCAAAGCAAACAACTGGTACGGCCCGCCATGACCTCCAAGAACTAGGGGACGGCCTTGATCGTAAAACTGACTATCGATGGGTTCTCGATGATGTTGCGCTACCGGCCATGGAAGCCACCACACACATACGTCGATGGTTATTTGACGCTGTCCGTAAAAAACGCCAAGTTGAACACTTTCGAGATCAATTCAAGCAGCGGGTATTCCACCTGCATCTGACTGCACCAGAAACAGTTCTGCGTGAGCGCTATGAGAGTCGGCTACGGGAAAATGGAGATCCCGTCCGAGGCGCATACGAACGTGCTGTGGTGCATGAAAACGAACATGAGTCGCGCTCCTTGATTGCCATCGCTGACGCGGTAATTGAAACCCACCCTCAAAATATCGACGATGTGTTGGCAAGCACAATGAACTCAATACGGCACAAACTCTTAATGTAGGGTGACGTTGGGCACGGGCTAGACTCGGGATACTGAAACCTTGCTCCTCAGACAGTGAACGGGTTGGGTCTGTAAGCTTATTTTTTTAACCGCCACAACCCATACAAGCGCATAAAAACCATACAAATTTGGTAAATGGCTCATGTCGAAGACAACCCCGACATTCAGGACAGATATCTGGCGCTGGAGCGACTGATTCAACAGGCGATCAATGTCGAGCGGCGGAGGGAACTTGATCAAAGGTTCCAGTCACTCCGGGCGTAAGCGTCCGGTGAATCCATATTGACGGAGTTCTTGGAATAGCATCTAGCCATGAATTTCTTGTCCGAGAAAATAAAAAATCCCCACCACTGATGGCGGGGATTTTTGTTTATCAATTCAGACTTGGCTCACGCTGATATTAAGGTCGAAAAATGTGATGGGTGACACCTTCTTTTTCAACAACGATATCAAGCTTCGATTTGCCCCAATCTTCAACCGCCTTTAAATCCATCACGGTTTTCTGACCAGGCTGGATATTTTCAAGAGACTGGGCTAAAGCATCAACCCCAGCTCGGACAAGCTTTGCTCTGTTAGTTG
>CAIYZI010000511.1 GCA_903930665.1 uncultured beta proteobacterium | reverse complement strand
ATAGAGTCGGCTATCAGCGTCCAGCACAGCCACCAATCCAATGTTTTGATAATCATGGCCCTTGGCAATCATTTGAGTACCAACAATAATATCGACCTCTCCATCATGAATTTTTTGAAAAAGCTCTTCGGCACCTTTGCTATTTCTACTGGCATCAGCATCGACTCGTAATACTCTTGCATCTGGCCACATTTCCTCAATGGCATCTTCAAGCTTCTGCGTTCCGTGTCCTAATGTCTTTAAGTCAGCATCACCACATTCAGGACAAAAACTTGGTATGGGCCTTACAAGACCACAGTGATGGCAATTTAATACTGCCTTTTTTCCAAACATACCTGACTTATGCATGACCATATATGTAGAACACTGCGTGCATTTAGAAAGCCAACTACAGGAACCGCAACTCAACACAGGGGCAAAGCCCCTGCGATTAATCAAAATTAGGCTTTGTTTTTTGTTTTCTAAATTTTTGGTAATTGCCTTTGCTAATGTTTTTGTAATTAAGCTTTTTTGTTTAGGCGCTTTTTCATCGCCTGGACTAAATTGATTTTGCGGATCTCTAGCATTAATTAAATGCACTTTGGGCAAATTTGCACCTTGGGCGCGGCGATCAATCCGTATGAATTCATACCGCCCGTCTTTTGCTGCCATCCATGTCTCAAGTGAAGGTGTGGCCGATGCAAGAAGAATTGGTATGCGCTGGTCATGTGCGCGCCATATTGCTAAATCTCTCGCTGAATAACGGGTTCCCTCTTGTTGTTTATAGCTTGTGTCATGCTCTTCATCAACAACAATTGCGCGCAAATTTGGCATAGGTGTTAGCGCCGCTAATCTCGTTCCCAAAATGATTTGTGCCTCACCAGTCATCGCCTCATACCAAGCGATACCTCTTTTTTTCTCACTGATGCCGCTATGCAAAACAACCATCTTTTTTTCTGGGAAATACGCTCTAACTCGTCTTTCGAGTTGAGGTGTTAAATTTATTTCTGGAACCAAAAGCAAAACTTGCGCGTTTTTATCGCTGAGGATTTCAGCCAACCAATTTAGAAATACAGCCGTCTTGCCGCTACCAGTTTGTCCTTGCAACAAAATAGCTCTAAAGCCCCTGTTTGGATGATCAAGGCATTCAAGAGCATTTTTCTGCTCCAGATTTAATTGATCCTTCGCAACAAAACCTTCGCCTGTGAGAGCTTTAATATTTTTTTGATTCTTGGTTTTTGCATCTTCTAAAATTTTAGGGATTTTTTCCCAAGACTCCGCTTTTTTCCACATCTGAGGGATTGTAGGAAGCATGGTTTCCCCAAGCGAGTGAATGTAATACTGACTTGCAAAGTTCATGAGGCGAAGTAAAGCAGGATCTAACGGGGGGAGCGGGGCTACTTGCTCAACGTCTTTGAGTTTATTGAAATCATAATCAGAGTGAGCGCTTACTTTAATGACTATACCGATAACCTTTGACCTAGCAAAAGGGATTTCAACTATATTTCCAACTTTTGGTAAAGAGCCTAATTTTTTTTCATCCCATAAATAGTCAAACCCCTGAGCTAAGGGCTTGTCTATGACAATTTGCACCACTATAGGATTTGACATTTTTAACTTCTAATTTTTGTTTAGCCTGTGGATAACTCTGTGGATATCATCAGACAATTTTGGTTTATAGATGTCTTTTGATGAAAATACATTTTGCACTTATTTTAAGCAGAGTCATATTATTACAATAAAATCAAAGACTTATAAAGTTTAGTAAAGGTATGTTATGACCTTTCTTCTGAATCTCACTGTATTTGAGATTCTCCCCTTATCTGTGCATAACTTTAGAAAAAAACTTCTGGTGAAGTTAGTAATCACTAGGTTTTACTGCTTTGATCTAAGTGCTTTTGAATAAGTAATAACGGATTGAGCCAGAGCGGTAACACTTTCTGGTGGCGTAAATTGTGAAATGCCATGCCCAAGATTAAAGATATGCCCATCAAGGGAATCTAGCCCCGGCTTTAGGGCTGGGGCTGCTGCCAAATCCTCGAGAAGGATTTTTGCTTGTGAAGCAATTTGATTGGGCTCTGAAAATAATATCAAAGGATCTAAATTTCCTTGCAGTGCTAGTGGCTTATGAATATCCAATAATTGTTTTCTAGCGCGACTTAATGACATTGTCCAATCAATCGCAAGAACGTCGGCGCCAACTTGAGCCATATCATTTAACCAAATACCGCCGCCTTTAGTAAACATGATGACTGGAACTTTTCTACCTTCATGCTCACGCGGTAAAAGGGCAATTACTTTTTGCATAGCGGCTAATGACATGCGTTGATACCAACCATCTGGCAGCATTCCACCCCAGGT
>CAIYZI010000510.1 GCA_903930665.1 uncultured beta proteobacterium | reverse complement strand
CCAAACCCAAGTACCCAAACTATTACAGAATCAACCCATTTTGCTGCAATGATTTACTATAGAAAAACTCTCTTTGGTCGTGGACCTAAATTGACAGCAGTTCACATTTTCCGAAACTTTGCTTTTGTAGTCCATTTGTTAGATTTCCAATTTTTGAATATTTTTTAAGGTGGCTGACCGTTGATAGTGATGTTTCTCAAAATTTTTATTGCATCTGAGTCATGAAGGTCCTTCATTTTTATAAAACCTATTACCCACTTTCTTACGGCGGGGTCGAGCAGACTATATATCAATTGGCATCTGGAACAGGGGCATATGGAGTGGAGTCAACTATTCTTACTCTAACCCCCAAAAAGGTTAGTAGAGTTGCGAAAGTTAATGACCATACCGTGCATCGATGCCGTAGTATTTTCCAAATAGCATCCACAGACTTTTCGTTAAGTGCGTTTTATCGGTTTAATGAATTGGCTAAAAATATTGATGTTATACATTACCATTTCCCATGGCCTTTTATGGATTTGGTTCATTTAACGGCACAAGTAAAAAAACCATCAATAGTGACGTATCACTCAGATATCTTGAGACAAAAAAATCTCTTAAAACTTTATAGACCTATTAAAAATAAATTTTTGCATAGCGTAGATGTAATTGTTGCGACCTCTCCAAATTATCTGGCTACAAGTGATATTTTGCAGCGGTATCGAGATAAAGTAGAGGTAATTCCTATAGGTCTAAACAGGGATTTATATCCTCCAAAAAACGTTGCAAGGCGTAAACACTGGAACAATATATTAGGCAGCAAATTTTTCCTATTTGTAGGCGTTCTTCGTTATTACAAGGGTTTAAACATCTTGTTAGATGCCTTGGCATTAGGTGATTTACCTACAGTAATTATTGGCGCAGGCCCCATGGAACATGAGTTGAAACTTCAGGCCCAATTATTGGGTTTAAAGAATGTAATTTTTTTGGGTCAGCTTTCCGAAGAGGATAAGGTCGCAATATTAGATTTGTCTTATGCAACAATATTCCCATCGCATCTTCGCGCTGAAGCTTTTGGGATTTCTTTATTGGAGGGTGCAATGTTTGGTAAGCCTATGATCTCTAGTGAAATAGGTACAGGAACCTCTTTTATCAATAGCGATCAACAGACTGGCATTGTTGTGCCGCCCTCATCACCTAGAGATTTACATTTAGCAATGGCTTATTTGTGGAATAACCCAGAGATTGCAGAGAGAATGGGGATTAATGCCCTTGCTCGCTATGAAAAATTATTTACTGCAGATAGAATGTGTGAAAACTATGCGGCTCTTTACCAGCGCTTGATTTGAGAAAATCTAATTAACTGATGTGTGACTTAAGTGAAGCGGCGTAACCCCTCAGGGTTGTGCAGTTAGATGTTGAACTTAATAATTCAAAATTGAATGATTTATGTTATCGAAGGGTAGGTGCTGTACCAACTCCGCAGCTTTATTTTTAAGTCAAACTGTCTGCATTGTCTACAGTCAAAACGAATTATCCTAAAAATATGTACGATGTAGCATAAAAGATTCATTGTCTTAAAGGCATGCAGAGTTGGGTTGCCATTTCGGCACGCGCCGCAAGTTTATAATCAATTCTTTTTTGATCGATGTTGTTATCTCAAGGGCAGGTAAAAGTATCATTGGGTGCCAGAGTAGTGCTGAAAACTTGGAAATTATGAGCGTAGGCCAGTAAATTTATGAAAATTAAGGTCTCTCCATCTCCTCAATTGCAACTGCCGAATTTATCGATTAAGTACTCGCTGATTATTGCAACTTTGGATGACAATGGCGACCTTGCCTTGTGTCTCGAAAGTCTATTGAACTTGCATAAGGGTCCAGAATTTGAAGTCATAGTGGTTGACCAAAATGGTGACGGTCGCCTAGTGGATCTACTTGCTGGTTATGCAAACCATTTAAGGATCCGGCATGAGCGGGTGTGTTATCGAGGCGGTAGCCGCGCTCGCAATCATGGAGCTCGCTTAGCGAAAGGGCAATGGCTAGGTTTCCCTGATGATGATTGCGAGCTCTTGCCTGACATATTGCAGCAGGTCGATATTATGAACGCTGATCCGCATTTGCAGGTCATTACTGGAAGAACAATCGACACCGTGGGCCAACCTAATGTATTGGATTGGGGTCGTGAGCCAGTACTTTTTAACCGTTGGACCATGTTTGGCTGCATGACGGAGGCAACCCTTTTCATAAGGCGCGATAGGTTTTTGGCGCTGAATGGATTTGACGAGCACTTTGGGCCCGGGGGGCTTTTTCCTGCAGCCGAGGGAATCGATCTTATTAATAGGTTGTTCCTAGTCGTGAAATCAGGAGTAGCTATCTACAGTCCCACAGTACAAATGCGTCACCCTACAAAAATTCCACCCTGGAACCTTTGGGCTGTTAAACGTTTTTATAGCTACGCCAAGGGTGATGGGGCTTTAATTGCAAAAAGTTTTTCTCCTCACATGTTTTATTGGGGGCTACGTACCGTGGCTGCTGCGACGCTTCAGATTGCTAAGCTACAGGGCTGGAAAAGTCTTGCCTATTCTGCACGTATGGCGGGGCTAATTATTGGTTTTTGTACCTATTATCTTTGCCGGTAATGGACCTAAAATGCGCGCACTTAAATATATCTCTTGGGGCGACAATACTGGCTACGCAGTAGCTGCCAAGTCCTATGTTTGTGCGTTGGCAAGAGCGGGGGTGGATCTTACTTGGACTCCGATGCTTACTGGTCAGGGACTATACGAGATTTATACAAACACGGAATGGTCGAATCCCGAGCTTGCAGCGGTATGCAATCGGGAAACTAATTACGACACGGTGCTGATTCATACCGTTCCCGAGTACTACCCGGCGTTAGTTAAGCAGGAGCGCCGTGCTGGGCGGCGCATTTTTGGCTACACCGTCTGGGAGTTGGAGCGATTGCCAGACCATTGGCCTGCCATCCTAAATAGTCTTGACGGCGTGATCGTACCCTGCCGATGGAATGTGCAAGTATTTCGCGATTCTGGTGTAACGGTCCCTATTCATGTGGTCCCCCACCTTTCTCAATTCGAGGGTCTGCCACCACCCAAAGCAGAAGCCCTCACAGCAGTCCGCCAGCGAATCGGATCGGCGCTGGAGAAGAAACCTTTTGTTTTTTATACGGTGGGCTTTTGGTCGAATCGCAAGGCTCCATATTTAGCATTAGAAGCTTACTGGCGTGCCTTTCAAGCCGATGAGCCGGTCTTGATGGTTATCAAGACCTGCGCTAAGGACATCACACGCTGGCACCGTCACTGGCGTAACGCATTTCGACTACGGCATCCTTCTCCACAGCAAACAGTTGCAGGTATGGCCTTGCGTCAGGGGCGTGCTGCGCCTGCAGTAGTGATTGCTGATGAATCGCTGTCTGATGAAGAGATTCATGCTCTACATGAAATCGGAGACTGCTTTGTCTCATTGACCCGGGCTGAGGGCTGGGGGCTGGGGGCTTTTGAGGCCTCCTGGCTGGGTCGTCCAGTAGTGATGACCGGTTATGGTGGCCAACTTGATTTTCTTGATCCAGCACGCTCTTGGCTTGTGGACCATAAGATGGTGCCGGTGCATGAGCCCACCTGGTCGGCCAATTACCGACCTAATGATTGCTGGGCTGATCCCTCGGTTGCGGAGGCCGC
Source organism: uncultured beta proteobacterium (assembly GCA_903930665.1). Taxonomy (GTDB): domain Bacteria; phylum Pseudomonadota; class Gammaproteobacteria; order Burkholderiales; family Burkholderiaceae; genus Polynucleobacter. The sequence continues at coordinate 6,552 of CAIYZI010000510.1, read as the reverse complement.
CTTGTATATGAGGGCGATTTATGAAGAACCTGCACAAGCCAGGGGAAAGGCGGCCGATCTGGCCCATGACCTACATCAAAAGTTTTCCCAGGATGCTGTGGTGTCGGCCTTACTGTGCGCCTTGAAGTCTGGAGAGTTAGCTTGATTCCCAATGTTTTTCATTTTGTATTTGGACTGCGCGAACAGAAAGAGCCATTCCACTTGATGTACTACATTTGTCTGATTTCCTGCTTGAACGTCAATCAACCTGATGAGGTGCATTTTCATTATCACCATGAGCCTTGGGGGGAGTGGTGGGAGCGCATTAAGCCACGTCTAGTGTTGAGACGTATTTCGCCCGACCACTTAATTGCCAACTACGAGTACAGTGATACGCAGATTGAACCTTTTCGGTATGCGCATTTGGCAGATTTTGCGCGTTTGAAGATTCTGCTGAAGGAGGGTGGTATTTATGCTGACATAGATACTTTATTCCTTCGGCCCATTCCCGATAACTGGCGTTCGCGCGAGTTTATCCTCGGCCAAGAAAAACCGCCAGCGATAGCCTCCACAGGTGGCTCATTGTGCAATGCTTGGATTGCCTCGGCCCCTGGAGCAGATTTTTGCCGTTTATGGCTTGAGAGCATGGGGCAGGCTTTCGACGGTAGTTGGAGTAACCATTCAACACTTTTACCCTACCGGCTTTGGCAACAACATCCACAACTTCTAGATGTCGAGCCAGAAGCTTCCTTTTATGCGTTGGACTGGACGCCTAAAAGTATTACGGATTTATTTTTGCGAAGCGTCCCATTGCCCGAGAACTCCTATAGCCTTCATTTGTGGAATCATCTGTGGTTTGCGCCCGATCGAAAGGACTTTAGCTATTTTCATGAAGGTCTACTGACTGTGGACTACGTGTGTCATGCAAATACCACTTATGCCCAAAATGCGCGGGCACATTTACCACCCGATGTGTGTTCCTCAGCGTCAGGAATTGCTTATCGTTGGCAGGCAATAGCCTGTGCATTACAACATCCACTTCGCACTGCGCGGATGTTGATGGGACACGGGGGTGAGCTGTGATCTCCACAGTCTGGCTACGTGAGTTGCGCGAATTATGGGGTGCGCTGAGCAGCTTTTATTTACCTGCACATAAACGCCTTTTGCTTAAGGTGTCGCTTTGGGCTTGCATATTGTCATTTTTGGAGATGACGCTGGCAGCCTTAGTGATTCCCTACATCGAGTGCCTAGGAGACCGATGCGCGTCGTCCTTGGTGAGTATAACTTCATTTCTCAATTGGCCCACGGTGCCCGCTTTGAGCATGGGATTATTGTGCCTGGTCACGCTCAAGCTGGGAGTGCAGGCCACGTTGACTTGGTCCGCCGCTCACTTAAATCAAGAGGTTCAGCGTGACACTGTGAGTCAACTGCTCGATGGTTATCTCCATTTAAATTGGCCAAGCTTTCGTTCGCAGCATGCTACACACTATTTCCGACGCTGTGCCACCACGGCGGTCGATGCAGCCTATGTTAGTCAACAATGCGTTACGTTGATAGCCTCGGCCTTGATGCTGGTTTTTCTGATTGGATTGATGTTGTGGCAGTATCCGGTCGTCTCTTTGAGTCTTGGAATGACCTTTGTAGGACTCAATCTGCTAATGCATCGATTGATCGGGCGACGGCAGAATCAGATAGCTCAGGACCGCGAGGCTGCCCTGCAGCGCTGGAGTCTTAATATGACGGAAGCTTTTGCCTCATTTCGGGAAATACGGATTTACGAGCTAGAGCGCTTTTTCCTTCAGCATATTGAGTTGTCTATTCATGCGCTGGCAAGCGCCAACAAGCGGTTGAGTTTTTTGCCGACCCTACCGCGCTTGATTCTAGACTTTGCCTTGTTTGCGGTATTGCTAAGCATGGTATCAGTTTGGCTGATGCTGCAGCGACCTATTGCCGAGCTGATGCCACAGTTTGTATTTTATGCGGTGGTTGGACGGGCTATTTTGCCAGCCATGATTAATCTACTGAGTACGCGTGCTGTATTGTTTGGCTCGATCATTAATATTCAACTAGTGATCAATGAGCTTGTCTGGGTCAAAGCTTCACGCAGAACTCGTATGGGGGTCATACCGCAGCAAGGGGCGCGAGGGAGCTTTCTGCTGGAAAATGTGACATTTGCCCACGCTCCAGATTTGGCGCCAGTCATCGTAAATGGTCAGTTGACCATTGAACACCCCAGCTGGGTAGCGGTGGTAGGGGCTTCAGGCGTTGGCAAAAGTACATTCATTGAACTGTTGTGCGGCATCCACTTACCGCAGTTCGGGCGCGTTGTGCATGCTTGGCCAAAGGCTCGTGCACCTCGCCTAGCCTACCTTCCTCAGCACGTGGCGCTTTTGGATGGGACGATATTTGATAACGTGGTTTTTGGCTTCGATGCAGGTGATATTACTCGCATCGCTCAAGTGCTGCACCATGCTTGCTTAGACGATTTTGTTTTTGCGTACCCCGAGGGCTGTCTGGCCCAAATTGGCGCCGATGGCGCCAGGCTTTCGGGTGGCCAGCGTCAACGTTTAGCAATGGCCCGCGCCTTGTATCGTCAACCAGATTTACTGCTACTGGATGAGGCTACTTCAGGGCTGGATGAAGAAACTGAGACGCTTTTGTTTTCGCGTTTGCGTCAGTATTATTCAACCATGAGTGTAGTATTTATTACCCATCGCCAAAGTAGTCTCAGGTTTGCTGATCAGGTTGCACTCATTGCGGATGGCCGCATCAGCTGGGTATAAGGGGTGTCATTGGTGGATGACTCGCGTCCAGTGGCTCTTTTGCTAACTCCAGTGTGGCCAGCACCAGGTGAGTCTGGTCGCGCTCTGCGTGCTTGGGATTGGTTGCAGGAATTAACTAAAAGCTACCGCGTCATTATTCTTATAGATGAAAAGTCTGACCAACCCCAGATCCCTATTGGCTTGATTTCAGAGTGCTGGTCTGTCCCAAGGGTGATTGTTGCTAAAGTCCGCTGGCGGAGAGCGCTGTGTTTGCTATGCCCTCCGCTTTGCCTGGTTAATTTCAGTCTCACCGTGGACTGGATACCATTGCGTTTGGAGGGCGTGTTAAAGCTTGTGCTTGCAAAACTGTCTGGACAGCCTATTGCCAGAGTGGTTGTGTATCGCCTATATCTGCATGATGCAGCTAAACAAATTTCTCAATATTTTCCAGCGGCGCAACTTGAATTGGATATGGACGATTTAGAGTCACGTACACGTTGGAGTTTGTCCGCTGCTCTGCTGCGCATGGGTCAATTTCTTTCAGCCATGCGGATGGCCAGTAGCGCTGCGCAGTACGCCTTGATCGAGCGTTTTGTACATGGACCTTACCAAAAGGTTTGGCTTGCCTCGAAAGACGATAGTCAGCGGCTGCGCACATCGCTCGCACCCTCAGTAGAGCATCGTCCCAACCGCCTTCCGTTCTTACCCATTGTGGCCGATCCTCCGCAAGGGGTATTGCACTTGCTGTTTGTAGGCACTCTGAACTATCCACCCAACGAAGAAGCTGTCCGCATGCTTGTGTTGCAAATATTACCGATCCTGAGATCACAGCTTGCGCTATCTTGGCGTTTGTGCGTAGTTGGTCGACACGCATCAGCGTCCTTGCAGACCTTGCTTGCAAGTTGCCCAGAAGTGGTTTTTGTGCCAGATGCAGTTACAGTAACCCCTTGGTATGAGAGCTCACACATAGTTCTCATACCATTGCGTGCAGGTGGTGGAACCAAGTTCAAATCACTGGAGGGTTTTGCCCATCTGCGACCAGTTATATCTAGTCCCCATGGGATGCGGGGGTTGGACGCAGTCCCTGGGGTGCATTACTTGCAGGCCCACACGCCAGAACAATTTGCAAAAGCAATTGTGCTGCTGGCTACGGATACTGCTTTATCAGCACGTCTAGCAGAAGCAGGTCGAGATTTAATTGCGCCTGACGGGAAGCTCGTATGAGGACATTATTCATTCTCTCCATTGCCTCTGGCTATGGGGGTGCCGAGCGCAGCATAGAAACTATCTTGCAGCATTTACCTAATGATGTAAAGGTACGTATCTACGCAGAAAGCCCTTTACACATTGAGCGCTTGTCCTTGGCAGGCGCAATACCAAAGGGCGCGCGACTAGTAAAAATTATGGTCACGACCCAGACCGTCTTGGGTCGTCGGCTGGCCGCCATGCGTTTAGCGGTTGATGTCTGCAAGTATCAGCCGGAGGTAGTGTTGGTCAATACCCACAGCGCAGCACTAGTGGCTGCCATGGCTGCCAAGTTTGTCAAAGGATTAGGACATCGCTGCACCTTATACATACGCGATTTTCTCTGGCGTGATTTGGATTTCATTTTTGAGCGTCTATCCGGCGCAAGCGTGATTACGCCTAATCAGGTAGTGATAAGACGCATAGGCTACTTGAACCCTTTTTATTTAGCTCCGGTAGGGTTGTCCTCATTTGATGTGATACCCGATATGGTGCTTATTCCATCCGGCGAAGTTTGTCATGACGGACCCTTACTGCATTTAGCGACAATCAATCCTTGGAAAGGCCATGCCGATTTGATTCTGGCTTTGCATGCTCTTAAACTGCAAGGGCGAATCATACAAGCTTGCTCAGTGGGCATCAAGGACGGGGGAGAATTGCAGGTACGTTTGCAACATCTAGTGAGAGAATTGGGTCTCACGGAGGACTATGCCCTTCATCCTTACGTACCTAACCCCGACCCCTGGCTCAGAAGTTGTCGCGCAGTAGTAGTACCGTCGGTATCGCACTCCGGTGGGCCAGAAACTTTTGGTCGAGCCACAATTGAAGCATGGGCGTACCGCAAACCCGTTATTGCATATGCATGCGGAGCCAGTGCTGAGTTGATCGAAGACGGTGTAGACGGTCTGCTAGTGCCTGAGGGAGATATTCAAGCACTCGCTAGAGCGGTTGACTGGCTTGATTCTCATCCCCAATTTGCTCAGCAAATGGGCCGAGCCGGACATGCTAAGGTGATTGCGCAATATGAGGCAGCTGCGATCACACGTAGACTTATTGATCATCTCTTGCCGTCTGAGTCCCTTTAAAGATGGCTGTTCAATCTCCCAAGCCGAGTAACTGGATCGTCCACGATTATCTGGCGGTCAATGGCGGTGCAGAGCGCCTGGTATTAACTCTAGCCAAAGTGTTGCCAGGATGGGGGTTAGCGGTTTCGGGGGTATATCCGGATTGCTCCGATAGCGTTAGATTTAGCGGTGTTCAAGTTAAGGACTATGGTCGCTGGTTGCTTGGCTGGCCACGTATCATTCGTGCGTTATTGGTATTCGTTTTCCCCGTTGTCCATCTGCAAGGGCTGCAAACAGTAGTTTATAGCGGTATTTATGCTCCTTTGGCCGTTTGGCAGCAATCTAATGGTCTCAAGATTTTGTATTGTCATTCACCGCCACGCTTTGCATTTGACCGTCAGGATCGTTATTTACGGCGTTGCCCACTGTATTTGCGGCCGCAACTGCGTCTTGGTATTGCCCTGTACCGAAGAGCCTACCTAAGGGCGCTCGCTAAGATGGATTTGATCATCACCAACTCCGAGCACATCCGCCAGCACTTGAAGATTCTGACAGGCTTTGACTCGAGAGTAGTCCACCCTCCCATTAGTACGTCAAAATTTATATGGCAAGGACAAGGTGATTACTATCTATCGCTCGGTCGCTTGGAGCCCTTGAAAAGAGTGGATCGGATCGTGCGCGCATTTAAGACTTTGCCGGATAAAAAGCTGGTGATCATCTCAGGCGGTTCTCAGCTTAGGCAATTGATGGTACTGGCAGAGGAGGCTCCCAATATTGAATTCACCAATTGGGTTGACGATCAACAACTGATCATGTGGTTGGGACGCGCTATTGCCACCCTGTATATTCCCGAGGATGAAGATTTCGGCATGTCTGCAGTTGAGTCTATGGCAGCCGGAAAACCTGTGATTTCTGTAGCCGAGGGTGGGATATGCGAGAGTGTAGTTCATGAAAAAACCGGTTTGTTATTGGCCCCCGACCCGAGCCCAGATGCTATAGCCCAAGCGGTGCAATCGTTGACTGCTGAGCGGGCAATTGCAATGCGCACTGCCTGCCAGCAGCGGGCGTTAGCATTTTCAACTGAACAATTTATTCAGGCCTTTGAATCGGCGCTGGGAAGCTTACCCACTGGTAATACCCCGCAGTTTAAGTATTAAATGCTTCTCCTGTAGGTGCTGACCCTGAAATCCTTGGCTTGCGACTTCCTAAAGTTTCTATCTTATTGAGTTTTTTATTCCCATCCTTAGAGAAGAGTTGTAGAGCTGAAATCTTTTATTGGTTTGACCTGTCCTGAGATTTTCAGACGAACAGATTGTTAGGATATTGCAAGAGGCAGATCCCAGTCCGATTGCAGAAGTTGCTATGCGTCATGGGGTCAGCGAACCCTCGATTTACAATTGGCGCAAGAAGTTTGGCGACCTGGGTACGGATGAGCTCAAACGCTTAAAACAGTTAGAGCAAGAGAACGGTCGCCTTAAGAAGATCTTGGCAGAGCGCGATCT
>CAIYZI010000509.1 GCA_903930665.1 uncultured beta proteobacterium | reverse complement strand
GGGGCGTAGATCTTTTTGGAGTTCTCGTCCTGGGGCTCATTACCGCTATTGGCGGCGGAACCGTGCGAGATATTATTTTGGATGTGCCTAGCTTTTGGTCACAGTCTCAGGTTTATGTATGGGTCGCACTTGGCGCAAGCGTTCTCACATTTTTTGCCGAGTCTTTTTTTACTCAACCTCAAATCTATCGTTGCATGTTGTATATCGATGGATTGGGCGCTGCTTTGTTTGCTATCTTGGGTTTAGATAAAGCTTGGAGTTTAGGTTTTGGTTTACCTGTTGCGCCAATTATTTTAGGTGTGGTGACTGCTATTGGTGGTGGCTTATTAAGAGATGTTTTAGCTGGTAAAAAAACCTTGCTAATGTCTCATGACTTGTATGCCATTCCAGTAACCTTGGGCTGTTGTATGTATGCATTGGTTCTTCAATTTTTACCCGAGTACACGCTTGAAGGTTCCGTAGTCTGTATGCTGACAATTTTTGGTGTTCGCGCAGCTGCGATCCATTGGGATTTGCGAGTACCGAAACTGTTTATTACTAAAACGCGCTAACAGCACCATCGCTTCTTGGGTCCCATCCTCCTCGCAAGATCCCAGAGGGATCCCGAATAATGCATCCAGCATGACCTACAGTTTCATCAAAAGCATCGAGCATTTCGATTTCATGACCGAGTTCATAAAGGTGTTTGGCGACCCAGGGGCTGAAACGACTTTCGAGTTTTAGGCTATCGCTGGTTTGACCCCAAGTTCTTCCAAGAAGCCACCGTGGACGACTGATGGCATCTTGTGGATCTAATCCATAAACGGCTGTGCGAGTAAACACTGCGCATTGGGTTTGTGGTTGACCATCACCACCCATAGTTCCGTACACCATCGACCTGCCATCTTTAAATAAAGCGAGCGCTGGGTTTAATGTGTGAAAGGGCTTTCGATAGGGCTCAAGATGATTTAGTGTTTTGGGGTTCAATGAAAAACTACATCCTCGGTTTTGCCAGTTCACGCCAGAGCGTGGAAGGACAATGCCAGAACCAAACTCATGATAAATGCTTTGGATAAAAGAGACGCTATTGCCATTGCGATCAATGACGCCCATCCAAATGGTATCCGCGGGACCTTTACCTTCACCCCAGGGAAGTGCTTTGTTTGGGTCTATGTTTTTTGCAAGCTTTTTTAGGAAGGCTGGTGACAAGAGGTTTTGCGCATTCCGCTTCATATAGGCGGGATCTGTCACAAAACGATCTCGAATGAGAAAGGCTTGTTTAGTGGCTTCTACACAATGATGTATATATTCCGCACTATCGACCTTAAAGCGTTTTAAGTTGAGTTGATCCAGTATCCCCAAAATCATCAAAGAAACTACGCCTTGTGTGGGTGGGGTCATGTTGTAAATTTTCCCCACGCTATGCTTGAGCTCTAAAGGATCAATCAGTTTTGCGCGATGGCGCTGTAAGTCGCTTAATCTAATTGGGCTACCAACCGCAGTAAGCTCCTTTGCTATTAGCTCTGCTAAATCGCCACGATAGAAATCTTCGGTTCCCCTTCTGGCAATTTGCCGCAAGGTTTTTGCAAGCCGCTCCTGTTTAAAAATACTACCTAGCTCCGGGGCTTTGCCATTCACTAAAAAGGTATCTGAAAAACCGGGGATAGAGGCCAACTCTTCACATTTCTTTTGGGTAAGTGAAGACTGGCTATAGGTTACTGGCATACCTTTTTCGGCATAGTCAATGGAGTCAGCTAACAAACGCGACAAAGGAATTTTTCCTCCAAGCGCTTGCCTGGATATCTGCAGAGCGGCCCCCCAGCCGGAAATGGTGCCGGCAACAGTGTTAGCAGCTAAGGCTCCACGAAATGGGATTGAGGTGGTGATGCCATGATCTGAATACCATTGTTTGCTTGCCAAACCTGCGGCTGCACCGCATGCATCGATCCCTCCCATAGCCTTGCCTGGGGAATGCATGACCCAAAAAGAGTCGCCACCAATGGAATTCATATGTGGATATACAACTGCAATAGTGGCAGCTGCCGCAATCATAGCCTCTAAGGCATTGCCACCTTCTCTTAACACGGCAAGCGCAGATTCCGATGCTAAGGAATGTGGTGCAACCGCCATTCCTTGAATTCCCCATTTTTGTTGCATGACCGTTTTCCAATTCAGTAATAGAACATGTAAGACCGAAGACTAACTTTAAATCTTGTGAAAGCTTTTTTATTGTCAAACTATTTCTTAGGAAAACCCGTATTTCAAGTGATAAGTAATTACCCTAGGTAAATGATTTCCATGAAAGTTTGCGTTCGATAATGACCCCGTTGTTTATTTTCATAAAATATTTAGGAATTACTGATGCCGACATCAATTAAAGCAGCCCCAATGACCGCTGAAGAACGTAAAGTGATTTTTGCTTCTTCATTAGGGACGGTTTTTGAGTGGTACGACTTTTATTTATATGGTTCACTTGCAGCAATTATTGCTAAGCAATTTTTCTCTGGATTAGATGCAGGTTCTGCCTTCATCTTTGCATTATTAGCATTTGCTGCTGGTTTCATTGTTCGTCCTTTTGGCGCTTTGGT
>CAIYZI010000508.1 GCA_903930665.1 uncultured beta proteobacterium | reverse complement strand
TCATGTATTGCTAAAACTAAGCAGATCTTAGGCGAAGAAGTTTTTGTGACCGATACGTTGGGGAATGTTTGGCGCTCTAAGATTGGTGAAACTGGCTGGGTTACTGAGTTAAGTGAACAGGGGCGGCAGGGATCGGCACTTTTAAATGAAATTACCAATGGCTTCAAAGGGGCTGCGCGAGAAGCATTTCAACATTATCGTACGGTACCTTATGGCATAGAAGCTCGCGAAGCGTTAAATGTAATGAAGTGGCAATTTGAAGCGCTAGAAAGAGAGCTAAAAGTACTGGGCACCAAATTTAAGGATTTTTATGGTGCGGCTATTGAAGGTAAGCTTGGTAATGAATTAATACATTTTAAAGGCAAATCACATTTGCTTGCGGCTACAATCAAACGAACTGCTAAAGCCAGTGGCATTACTGAAAAAATAACTGGATTGCATTGGGATTTTGGTAAAAAATTAGAGCAACTGGGTGCGTACAGCCTAAGTGATGTGGAGTATTTAGCTGGTGGCATGTATCGAGCTACATTAAATTATGGCGGTGTGATGAAAAGAGGAAAAACATTTTTTCCAAGCCATTGGGATGCAAAAATGTTAGCTTCCAAAATTAGTGAAGCTTGTCATAATATGGTGAGCATGGAAACTAGCTGGAAGGGGACATTAGAAGTTATAGGTGAAGTAAGCGAAGGGTTTAGGATATCAATAAAGCTAGATAAAAAGGGTAAAATATTAACGGCATACCCATTCATAGTTTAGGATAAAATTGAATGAATTTTGTTACCATAGAAAACATTAAAGGTGGATATCTTCCAAAACCTGGCAATAATCTTAAGATGGGCATACTGGCATATTGGTTTGTTCAGGATGTGGGAACAGCTATAAAAACTTGGTTAGAGTGGCTTGAAGATTGTGATAAATTAGCAGATGACACTGAATCCAATGCAACTTGGTTAGAAAAAGAATGGTTGCCTGATGGCAGTTGTAATGTAACATTAGGCTCAATTGTGGATTTAATTCAGGATAACTCACCTATTTTTATTGCTGATCCGAATCGTGTTTTAGTGATACCCAGAGAGAATGTAATTGAGTTGCTTAATACGTGGATAGAGTTGTTAAAAATTTGTCCAAATCAAATTATGATTACCGAAGAAAATGGCGTATATAAAATGTTTGCAGTTCAATGAATAAGCAAATACCGCTGGATTAAAGTGAATGCACATATTTTAAAACTTATAAATGAAATTAAGCGGTATTGTACCGCGTATCTGCAAAAAGAAATCAATCTTGTAACATTGCAGCGATGGGTGGATGCTATTCGTTCAAGTTTCGAAAACGATGTCCCAAAAAAAATTCAGGATGGGGTATTTAATTTCGTAGAAGAATTAGAGTATATACGCTTCATGCGTAATGAAGATGAACATTTTGAGGCGATATCAAATGAGATTTCAAAAACGTTGGCCCGATTTTACCAAAATCTTTTCTTTGCAAATGCATTGCCAGATCCTGATTTTAAATATTTTTCAAATTCAATAGCTTTTTTTTCATCTTCAAAGCAAAGGTGCATAACTAGTTTCCAAGGCCTAGCTGCTGTTGTATAAACTGAGCCACCTTCATTATGCTTTTTTAAGCGTTCATGTAGGTTTGTGGTATAGCCGATATATGTTTTATTTGGATTTAGTATGGATTTAATAAGATAGACGTAAAACATGGAATGTCGTCCCCCTTCGCGAATTCTCCTGCGCTCTTAAGAGCTGCGAAGAACTCTGGCTTCGGAGTACATCCTACGCTTTATGCGTATATGTTAGTTATTTATATAAAGTTTATTCTGTTAAGAAAATGGCCTGCCATCCGTA
>CAIYZI010000507.1 GCA_903930665.1 uncultured beta proteobacterium | reverse complement strand
GGGATACTTTTAAATGAATTAGTTAATCAAGCTGACTTAGCAATGTATCAAGCCAAAAATGAAGGGCGAAATCGCGTTGTCTTTTGGACTAGCACCACCACCTCCTTAAAGGAGCGTGATATCAAAACGGAATAATTAATTCTTTCATCACATAGCGATAAAAGTAGTTAGCCCCAAAAAACCTGCAGACTTACCATAGCCCGCACGAGTATTAAAGTAATAATGGTTTGACGCTACAGGATACATGCCGACCTAAAGCATATGTCCAGTAGGTGTCCTGTAATCTTGGTGGCCCGGGCAGAATCGAGCCGGGGCTGAGGATGCCTAACCTTATTTTCTATTAGCTCCATAAGTCTTGTTGAGGTAATCCACAATGATAGGAACCTCCTCATCAGTAATCGGCGCCTTAAAGACATTCTTCATCCTTAAAACCTGGGCATTCCAATAGCCAACACCCGTATTGGGCGGTTGGTATTCTGCGTAGTGAGCAGAGTGACAAGCAGAGCATTTTTGTAAGGTCAGCTGATAACCTGGCAAATCTGATGGTCTCCATAAAACAGTGTCGGCTGGCAACTCAATCGTTTTGGCTTGTGCCATTTGCGCCAAAACAAGAGCAGAAATAAGAAGAATTAATTTTTTCATATTCTTCTCCTTAAACCGCAGTGACCTTGACGGTCTCCACGATATTTCGCATATAACCAGCAGGCATCCAAGTTGCAGTCATAGGCTGAACTTGACCGGCATGATTAAAGGCTCTAACTCTTAAGTCCAATGTGCCTTTTTGTTTTGGCGTAAATTCAACACGCCACTCTCTAAATGAGAAACGCCCGAGGTCTTGGCCTAATCTTGCCTCTGTCCAACTTTGTCCATTATCTTGAGAGAACAGCACTTTCTTGATTCCATAGCCAGCATCAAAGGCAATGCCTCTTGCTTGGACTGGCTTTCCAACTGTCACGATACTGTTGTCAGTAAAGTTGGTGATGAAAGAGCGAATCGTAAATTGATTAATTGGAATCGTTTTAGAAGGGGTCGTTCCAGGCGCAACGCAATTACAGTCGTTATCGGGAATGCGATAAGCAGGATTCATCCAATAGCCGTTGTACACATCATCAACCACTTTAATTTCACTTAAGTGCTTGACCCAATATGTGCCATAGTAGCCGGGCACAATTAATTTAATTGGATAACCATTCAGGAAGGGAATATCCGTTCCATTCATTTGGTAGGCAACCATGACATTACCATCCATAGCATGGTCAATATCCAAACCTTTTATAAAATCAGAATCGCTTGGCAACACTGGTTGATCTAAGCCATCAAAGGTCACCTGCTTAGCACCGCGCCCAGGATTGGCCGCGTTCAAAATATCTTTTAAGGCAACGCCAACCCAAGCGGCATTACCCATAGCACCGTTACCCAATTGACCGCCATTGACTCTAGGTTCAAATAAGCCACGACTGTTACCGGAGCATTGATTCACCGCAACAATGCGCTGGGATGGGAAGTTTTTCTTTAAAGACTCTAGAGAAATCTCT
>CAIYZI010000506.1 GCA_903930665.1 uncultured beta proteobacterium | reverse complement strand
GGCTTTTTCTTTTGCACTAGACAATTTCAAGCTCTAAAACACATGGCAAAAAGGGTGTACTTAGTTGGTAGTACTCCCCCTCAATTGCCTAGAATACTTAGTTGGTAGTACCCCATGAAAAATAGAGAAAGAAAAGAGACCATTTGAGGGTGTTTAGCGGGGCATGGCATGAGGTTTTTAGTGGTGGGTTAAGTAGTTGCTTTCGCCATTCTTAGAGAGGCGTACAAGTGATTCTGATGCGAAATTTATGCTGTTTGAAGCTGGTAGATTTTGAGTTGAGTGGTGTCGGTTGACAAAAAATAGAATCTGCAAGGTTTGGTGGTTGACAGGACTGCGAATATGCAAGGTCAGAGGAGGGTGAGGGTACTGGCGAGTTACGATCTCTAGCAATAGAAGAACCACCGCTTCGCTTCACGTGCGATAACTCGCACGCAAAGCTGCGCTATGAGGTCAGCGTACTTCTCCCTTCGAAAGAGCGCCACCGCAAAGCGCATGATGAACCCACCAGTTCCGCTTCCTTGCGTTTTGTCTGCATGAAGTCGCAGCCAAATGGCAAGTAAGCTACACGTCCGCAAGAAACTTCTGCGCATAAAACTCGCAGTGTTTCTTGACGGCCTTTTAGGAACAATAGCGCCTAGCTTGCTAATAGCACCGCCCTAAGTCAAGAGTTGCCTGCGAGGGCGCAGTCACCTCTCGTTCAGGGCTATGAGGTTATGTACATAACTCCCCTTGTAGATGCTACCGACCTGCTAACCCGTTCCTTTGTCTTGTGGCTGGCGCAATAAAGCTGCGCCCCACAAAACCAAAGGAACTAGGCACCGCCCCGTTGCAAAGTCTGCCTGCCTACTTGCAGTCATTCTTTGCGCGGGGCTGGGAGCAATAGAGACACCGCAATCCGTTAAAGCATCTGGCGCTGGCGATTCGTTCTATTTCCATGGGGCCGGAAATAGCTCGCCTCTGGCACCAGAGTCTTTAGCCGTTTGCTATGGGTGCTTGGCGGGATTTCGTGGGGATCGCTGGTCTTTTGGCGACGTTGCGTTGGTTGTTACTTTGTCTGGCGCACTTGTGAATGGGTATGTCACATTCTCTGTTCTTGCCAAAGTGTCATCAAGTCTTGCTATACAGTTTCAGCAGTCGTGTTCTGGTGCTTTGGGGTGATAGGCATCCTTACTACGATTAGGTGAATGTTTAGATGTGGCACGCCCAGTAATCCTCGTCCTAGAGTAGTTATGTGTTGCCCGTCCTCTGCCTTAGTCTTTCGCCTTCATATTCGTACCTACCGTAGAAGATGCTTTCTTCCTCCTGGAAGTGTTTGTCTTTGTTGTCTGTTTGCTACCACCCCCTGTATTTGGGTCTTTTAGTGTTTGCGCCCTAGTAGAGGCTTTTTTGCTCGTAGTTCTAGCGTAGTGCGCTTTTCCTTTTGCCTTAGGTGTATTGCCTGTCTTGGTTGGGAGTTCCCCCTTCATGAATGAAGGGGTCGGGCTTTCGTTGCTTCGCAATCAAGCCAACGGTGGTGCGTGTTGTCTTGACCCATTCGGGCATCAATCCCTAACTTCTTCGCTAACGCTGCGCCCTACGGTTGCAACAGCACACCGGTAGTAGTTTGATGCGATGCGGCTCTAGCCATGCTCAATGCGGGATACGGAGTTGCACTGAACACAGTTCATTGCAAGGTCTTCCGACCCGGCTCCTACCGCATTGCCGATTGATAAAGCCCATCGGATCGCTCTATGGCTAGGAATAGGTTGAAGTGGTTAGGTGGCTGGCCTAGTTTGCTTGTGGGAAAAAGCTGCGGGGGGAGGGGGGATTTGGCAAGGGATTTTTGCGGTATCGCTTAGTTGAAATCGTTATATGGGAATGGGCTTATATAACAAAATAATAGTAAATATAAATTGATTTATTTGTCTTTATGATGTTATAATAATTTCAATGATTCATAAAAGATTATGTATGAATCAGATATTGATGAATTTATTTTTGAAGGGCTAAAAATGCAGATTTCTCGTTATGTTCCAGCCGACTATTTCTTGTTAGATAAAAATGAGGCTTTGGGTTTAGAGGTTTACGGTAGAACTATTGGCAAGATTTGCGCCATTTGCTATACGGGCAAGCGTCAAAAATCGGATTGGCACTTTAGCTTTTTGAGCCTTGCTAGTTTGGAAGAACGGGTGCGCCAGACCATCACGGGTTTGCAACAAGCCCAACAACGAAAAAAAGAAAAAATATTAGAGCGCAATGCTCCCCACAATTTAGCCGTGGGTGATGTTTTGGTGAGTTCGTGGGGCTGGGAGCAGACCAATATTGAATATTTCCAAGTTACTCAGTTGGTGAGTAAGTCATTTATTGAAGTGACACCGATTGGTCAAACCAAGACCTATGACAACTCGATGAGTGGCGATTGCTTGCCAGTGATAGGGAAGTTTATTGGTGAGCCGATCAAGCGCAAGGTGAGCATGCTTGGGGGCAAGCCTTACATCAAGCTGGACTCTTATCGATCAGCCCATTTTGAAGAACCGATGCAGACCATTGACGGGGTAAAGATGTATCGCCCCTTAGGTTGGTCCTCTTACGCTTAAATGAATCGGGAGATTATGTACATGAAATCAAATGCAAAACGTAAAGCGGAAATCTTTGTGAGTGAAGGCTTGGAGCGAATTTGTAGCCATGACATTTCGTGGCACCTGAAGGGGGAGGGCGTAGCGCCTCCTGAGCAATTGGATGAGTGCTCGCAAGAGCATATTCAAAACTTACTGATTGAAAACTGCCGAGAAGGTGAGCTATGCAGTTATGACAACAAGACCGAGCAGACCTTTTACGGTTGGTGGTCAATTCAGGGTGGGGCAAGAATATGAGTCAAGAGCGTAAATACCATCTTTGGGCGATTCACTGTAAGAACCCTAATACCCGAGCACGCCTGACAAGATACCCAATGAACCATTCTCAGTCGTGCCATCTAAAAAGCCTATTTACTGAACATCCGCTAAGACGGATAGAGTTAATTGAAGTTAGCAAAGAGGAGGAGCATTCAAAATGAGTAAAACAATCCAACACACTACAGGGCCATGGGAATGGAAAGCGCAAGGTTGTGCCAATGAGTATGTGCTATTAACCAACGATAAGCGATGGCTTATGGCTATTAGACAAAATGGTGAGTTATCAACACTTCAGCACGAGGCAAATATGCGTTTGCTAAGTAAAGCGCCAGAATTGCTTGATGCTCTTGAGAGTGTGATTAATGCCACTTTGCCAATCGCTACTAAAAACGAAAAGCCGATCTATCACCCTTCAGTTAGTCTTGCAAAAGAATTGATCTCTCAAGTGCGGGAGATGTATGAGTAATATCACTAATCCCACCGCTGGACCTTGGGAGATTTACAAAGATGTAAATGGGATTACTATTTCCGCCCTAAATGGTGGGCGCTCAATTTGCGACATTGTAGGCGATATGCCAATAGATGAAGCTAATGCAATAGCGATTTCTGCCGTGCCAGAATTACTGGCTGCTTGTGAGGAGTGGATGAGAATTTGGCAACATTTGCGTGAGGCCTATCCTGATATTGAAGTGCCTATTGAGCTAAATCCCCTTATTCATGGGACAGATTCCTGCGGTCGCTTATGGTTTGCTATTGCTATTGCTAAAGCTAGAGGTCAAGCATGAGCCTCTTACAAGAAATACAAACCCACGGATTAGCAGACTGCCCCTTTAATCGGGATTTATTAAAAAGTCAGGCGATGACTTATGAGCAATGGGAGTCTGACTATCAGCCTATTGTTAATCATTTAGATCAGAACGCCAGCGAGGATCAGCGCACCTTTGAAACCTATGGGGTAGAAGTGGGTTTTGTGCTGGGAGTCAATTACGTAGATCCAAAACGGGTTTGGACTTTGATTGACGATTCAGACGCTAGCCCACTATTAGCCAGATTGATCGAGCAAGTACCGCA
This sequence comes from uncultured beta proteobacterium, assembly GCA_903930665.1. Lineage (GTDB taxonomy): Bacteria > Pseudomonadota > Gammaproteobacteria > Burkholderiales > Burkholderiaceae > Polynucleobacter. The sequence continues at coordinate 1,769 of CAIYZI010000506.1, read as the reverse complement.
AAAACAATATCAACCCCCCATTTGGGTGAATGTTGAATCCTCGAACATTAAAGCGATTCGATATGACGAGCAAAACGAAATTTTAGATATTCAATTTTTGAGTAGTGATGATATTTTTTTCAGATATGAAAACTTCCCTCAATGTGAATATGAACAATTTGTAGAAGCGGGCAGTATCGGCTCTTACTATGCAAGGCATATTAAAGGGCAATTTGAAAGTGAAAAATTAACCATGGATGGAGAATAAAAAATGCGCTTAACCAATTCAATCAAACAGGCTTTTGTTCAGGCGGTGCTTGATGATGTGCCAACAAAAGACTATCAAGAATTATTGCGTGGACTCATTAGAGCCGATGCCATGGAAAGGTTGCCTAGTGCGGTGCGTGCTATCGCAACAGACAAAACCTTGGCGCATTTTGTTGCCGATCATTATTACCATATCAGCGTAAATAAGAATGATGGATATGAGCAATATTTTGGCTTATGTCTTTATATCAAAATGCCAACATCAGAATATATTGAAAGCCATGCCATCCAAGAGCGAAAACATGAATACATCAAGGCGCATCTTGCCCAAGAAAAAATGCTCAATGACTTGCGCCAAAAATTACAAGATGCCATTAACGCCGTAAGTACCGTAAAAAATGCAAGATTAGCCATGCCTGAATTTGCGAAGTATTTGCCACAAGAGGCGAGCAAGTCTAGTAACTTGCCCACTACGATTTTTGCAAATTTATTAAACGAATTGGTATGTGCAGGCTTCCCAAAAGCCGAGGCGGTGTAATATGCAAGATATGAACCCTTTAGAGATTGAGCACATTCACGCCAACATCAGTAAGCTGATCGCTGAAAGTATGAAGCTTCAAGCTGAAGCTCTGAAAATGAATCGTGAGCGAGTTTGGTATCCAGCGGTCTTATTGATTGGTGCGCTAGGGGCAGGGGCAGCTATCGCCAAGTTATTTACTTAAGGCTAACCCCCTGCAAATTCTATCCTTGCCCTAATCTTAAGGGTAGGGGTAGGTTTAATTTTGCGGTCGCTCTCAGGGGGGGTAACCCCCCCCGTTGTCCGCGACGGGCCAACCCCCCGTTTACTACCAATTCTCGCAAGAGATCATGTACATAACATCTCTGTACATGATGATAAAAATCTAGCCCGTTCAGTTTGTTACCCACAGGGTTCACAGCCCCGCCTTGCTGATCACTTATCCACCCGCAAGCTTTGCTCGAACCAATAAAACCGGTTCTTGCGAGGGCAATACATTGCCCTGGCTGCGCGTGGATAAGCGGCAAGGCCCAATGCTCTTGCGAACTTGTTGGTTCGCGGCATTGGCTTTGGGGGCTATGCACTTGTGGATAACAAACTTCATTTTGAATCCTTTGGATTAAAAAGAGTCCACTGCGTTTGCAACGCCCTCGTCTTTGAGGGCAAAGCCAAGGGCGTTACTGCTCTTCGTTCGTCTCAGTGACTCCTCGCATGTCTTTGCCTTTCTTTCTATCGAAAGGCAAAGGCCATGCTTACGCTCTACGGGTTGATGATCCGCAGAGCTAGTCGGGGCGACGCCCACTTTTAAGGTCTTATGTACATAACTCATTACTTAACATTTTTTAGCGGTAAGCGCTTCCAGCAGCTCCCCACATGCTCACCTTGGGATACGGAGTTGATGCCTTGCATCAAGGCCTACCGGCCCGGCTCCTACCAAGGTGCTGGCACAAAAGACCGTGCCAGACCGCTTATGCGGGATCGAATGATGACGGTGGTGTGGAGACTT